>NZ_QSFY01000003.1:0-176272 GCF_003467965.1 Collinsella sp. AM42-18AC | reverse complement strand
ACGAGCTCATGCAGCTCGAGTACCTCATGAACAAGTTCGGCGACCGCGACCTCGAGGTCTACCTGATCCACGCCGCCGAGTGGAACGCCATGGGCCACAAGCGCATGACCGAGAAGTCCGTCGTGCTCACCGCCTCCGAGTCCGGCACCACCCCCGAGGTCCTCGAGGCCGTCAAGAAGATGAAGGACATGGGTGTGCGCGTCTACGCCATGACCAAGCCCGAGGGCCTCATCGGCCAGGCTGTCGGCGCCGAGAATTGCGTCAAGATGGCTTCCGATCATGGTAACGGTGGCTGCGAGATGGGCTACTACCTCGCCGACTGCTTCGGCCTGCGCCTGCTCAACCGCCGTGGCTGCTTCCCGCAGTTCGATAAGTTCATCGAGCAGACCAAGGACGTTTGGACCCACCTGGTCGACATCCGCAAGAGCTTCGAGCCGCGCGCCGAGGAGCTCGCCAAGAAGTACGCCCTGGCCCCCTACACCATGTTCATCGGCTCCGGCGCCCTGTGGGGCGAGACGATCCTGTTCTCGATGTGCATCCTCGAGGAGATGCAGTGGAAGCGCACCCGCTACATCACCTCGGCCGACTTCTTCCACGGCACCCTCGAGCTCGTGGAGCCCGGCGTCCCGGTCTTCCTGTTCATGGGCGAGGACGAGAACCGCAAGCTCGACGAGCGCGTCCGCGCGTTCCTGACCCGCGGCGTGACCGGCGACACCGACGTCAACGTCATCGACACCGCCGAGTTCGCGATCCCCGGCCTTGACGACGAGTTCCGCGTCATCGTGTCTCCGTGGATCCTCTCCTCGCTGATCACCGATCGCCTTGCCGCTTACTACGAGACGGTCACCAAGCACAACCTCAACTACCGTCGTTACTATCACCAGTTCGACTACTAAGAGCAGATAACGTTTGTGTAATTGGGCCTCGCTCCTATATGGAACGGGGCCTCGTTTGGGTTGGAGAGTAATTTTGAGCTATCCACAGCTTGCCGTCATGAATATCAGCCATCGCTATTTTGACCTTGAGGAATTCTTTTCCTCGGCAGCGGCCTCGGGCTACACGTGTTGCGAGCTTTGGACCGGGGCGATGCATCTGTATGTCGATTGCCATGGATACGATTCGCTCGAGCAGGTGCGGGAGCTGTCGCAGCGGTATGGAGTTCGGATTGTGGGACTTTGTCCCGAGCAGAACAACCCCAAGCCGTGGAATATCGCGGCGCGTGGGAATGAGGCGCGTGCCCGCACGCTCGCGTACTTTAAGAACGTTGTGGATATCGCGGCGGAACTTGGAGCCGAGCAGGTCATGGTCTCGAGCGGCTGGGCATTTTTGAACGAGCCGATCGAGGACGCGTGGGGTCGCAGCGCCTCGATGCTGCGTGCGATTGCCGAGCATGCGGGAGAACGCGGCGTGCGACTGGTGCTCGAAGCCCTACAGCCGGTTGAGTCGATGATCGTGAACTCGGCGGCCGATACGAAGCACATGATCGAGGCAGTTGATCATCCGGCACTTAAGGCGTGTCTGGATATGGGCGCCATGGCGGTGGCGGGGGATACCATCGACGATTACTTCGATCTGCTTGGCGATGATGTCGCCCACGTGCATTTTGTCGATGTTGCGGCAGATGGCACGACGCATCTTGCCTGGGGTGACGGCGACCGCGATATGCGCGCTGACCTGGATAGGCTGGTGGCGCGCGGCTATCGCGGAGTTGTTTCGGCCGAGACCTATGACGGGCGCTATTTTGCCGACCCCGCAGCTGCCGATGCGCAGGTAATGGCAGAGTATCGTCGTGCGATTGGCGCCTAGGTGGGGTTGGGCTGCGGCAATCTGCCCCATGTTTCCAAATGAATACGGTGTGAGCGGCTGCGACGGATTTCCCCCGCAAACACTCTAGTATGCTAAAGTACCCAGAAGACCGGCGGAGCTATGCCGGTCTTCTGTTCTATACGAAGCACAGCATGAGGAGGCTCACCAGATGACGGCCACACCGTGGGGATTCCGGGACATATTGCCCGAGGAGGCTCAGGCACGCGAGGAGATCGCATGTACGGTGAAGGGCTGCTTTAGGGAGCATCATTATCTGCCGGTTGAAACGCCGCTGCTCGAGGACAAGGGTTCGCTCGAGGAAGGTGGCCGCATTGCGGACACGCCGTTTAAGCTCTTTGACGATGATGGGCGTTTGCTGGTGGTCCGTCCCGACAACACGTTGCCGATCGTGCGCTTGGTTTCGACCCGCATGCGCGCGGCCGACCTGCCCCTGCGCCTGCGCTACGAGGCGCCGGTGGTTCGCGAGTGCCAGCGCAATGCCGGCGGCTCGCGTCAGTTTACGCAGCTGGGCTTTGAGCTCATCGCCGCGGGCGACGCCGCGGGCGATGTCGAGATTGTCTCGCTGGTAGCCGAGGCCGTGCGCAAGCTGGCGTTGCCCGATGCGCGCATTATCGCAGGTAGCGTGCGTCCGTTTAAGGAGCTGCTTGCGGCATGTGAGGATCGCGAGCTGGCTGTCGAGGCCCTGCGCTGCGTGCACGCCAATGACTTTGTGGGCCTCGATGCCCGCGTGGCGGCAAGCACCGAGTCCGATGCCGTCAAGGCCGCCATTAGCGAGCTGCCGCGCCTGCACGGTGGCCCCGAAGTGCTCGACCGCGTGGACGCGCTGCTGGAGGCCGCCGGTATCGTCGCGCCGCTCACGCGCGAGCTGCGTGCCCTGGTCGAGGGTCTGGCTCCCGAGGACGCCCAGGTGCTGTCCTTCGACTTCTCCATCATGAACTCGTTTGATTACTACACGGGCCTGGTCTTTAAGGCCTATGCCGGCGGCCTGCCCGATCCTGTTGGCTCGGGCGGACGCTACGACTCCATCTTTACCGGCGCGTTCGGCGATGGCATCGAGGTACCGGCGGCGGGATTTGCCTTTTCGCTCGAGCGTCTGGAGGCCGCGCGCACTTCGGCTGAGGACGCCGCTTCCGACGGCGACCACGCCGCGGGCCGTGGTGCCGAGGGTCCGCTGCGCATCGCCGTTCCCAAGGGCTCGCTTAAGGCCGACACGCTCGACGTGCTCGAGGCCGCGGGCCTGGACGTCTCCGAGCTACGCGACCCCGGCCGTCACCTGATCGTGCGCGGTCGCGATACGCGTGCCGGCGAGGGCGCGGTCGGAGATATCGAGTTTGTCATTGTGCGCCCCAGCGATGCGCCCGCCTTTGTGGGCTGCGGTGGTGCCGATTGCGGCATCTGCGGCTGGGATTCGCTTATCGAGGCCGACCTCAACCTGCTGCAGTTGGTCGATCTGGGCTACGGCCTGTGCACCTTTATTGAGGCTGAGCCCGCTTGGCGCGCCGGTCAGGCCGAGCGCAACTATGCCCGCCGCGGTTCGCTTCGCGTGGCCACCAAGTACCCGCGCATTGCGAGTGCCTGGTATGCCGAGCGCGGCGTGAACGCCGATATCGTCTCACTGCACGGTAACATCGAGCTGGGCCCCATTGTCGGCATGACCGATCGCATCGTGGACATCACCGCCACGGGCGCCACGCTGCGCGACAACGACCTGGTCATCACCGGCCGCATCATGGACTGCACGGCCCGCTTCTTTGTCAATCCGGGTGCTGCGCGCCTGGATCCGCGCGTACGCAATCTGGCAGATCGCTTGGCCGCGGCCGTTAAGGACAAGCATTTTGAGCCCGTCGCGGGCTCGGCACAATAGCGCGACCGCGCACGGGCGCCCCAACGTACGGGCTGCGGGCCGATTGGCGCCGCCGCCCGGCCTCTCGTTTTTCGAACACAACCTCGACCGATAGGGGATACCGATATGAAGACCATCAAGCTTGCTCCCGGTGAGCGCCTCGTTACCAACCAGCTCAACCGCAAGGGCGTGCTGCCGCAAAACATCATCGACGCCGCCCGCGATATCGTGGCCAACGTGCGTGCCAACGGGGATGCCGCGGTGCGCGATTACTGTCAGCGTTTTGACGGCGTTGAGCTGCAGAGCTTCCGCTTGCCGCAGGAGCAGATCGATGCCGCGCTCGAAGGCCTTGACCCGGCCTTTGTCGCCGCGCTTGAGAAGGCCGCGCGCCAGATTCGCGAGTTCCACCAGCGCGAGGTCGAGCAGAGCTGGTTTACCACGCGTGTGGACGGCACGATGCTCGGCGTTAAGGTGACCCCGCTCGCGGCGGCCGGCATCTATGTACCGGGCGGTCGCGCGCAATATCCCTCCACCGTGCTCATGAACGCCATTCCCGCCAAGGTCGCCGGCGTCAAGCGCGTGGTTATGGTGACCCCGCCGCAAAAAGACGGCCTGATCAGTCCCTACACGCTCGCCGCGGCAAAGCTCGGTGGCGTGGACGAGATCTATATGGTGGGCGGCGCCCAGGCCGTGGCCGCGCTGGCGTACGGCACCGAGACCATTCCGCGCGTCGACAAGATCACCGGCCCGGGCAACGCCTTTGTCGCCGCGGCCAAGCAGATTGTCTCGGGCGACGTGGGTATCGACATGGTCGCCGGCCCCTCCGAGGTCTGCGTACTGGCCGATGCCACGGCCAAGCCCATGGTGGTCGCGGCCGACCTTATGGCCCAGGCCGAGCACGATCCGCTTGCAGCCTGCTATCTGGTGACCTGCGACGAGCAGTTTGCGCGCGAGGTCGAGGCTGGTATCGACATTCTGGTAGCGCAGTCGCCACGCGCCGAAATCACGCGTGCTTCGCTCGACAATGAGGGCACCATCGTGGTGGCCGCCGACATGGCTGCCGCCGTCGAGGCCGTGAACACCGTGGCGCCCGAGCACCTTGAGCTGCACTGCAAGGACGCGATGGGCCTGCTCGGCGGCATTCGCAACGCCGGCGCCATCTTTGTGGGCGCTTGGAGCTCTGAGCCGCTCGGCGATTATGTTGCCGGCCCCAACCACACGCTGCCGACCGGCGGCACGGCCATGTTCTCCAACCCGCTTTCGGTCGAAGAGTTCGTTAAGCGCTCGAGCGTCATTTGCTATACACCTGAGGGCCTGCTCTCCGACGCTCCCGCTACGCAGCGCCTGGCCGAGGCCGAGGGCCTGTGGGCGCACGCGCTCTCTGCCGCCCTGCGTCGTCGCGTGCTGGAGCAGGGCGAGGATGCCGTGAGTGCCGAGTCGCTGGCTGCGGCCGACCTGACCAAGGTCGCCTGGCCGGGCGACGCTGTGGCGACGGTCGCCGAGGGTGTGGACCTGGCGGCTGCAGGCTCGGGTGGCGCTGGCGCGACCGGCGAGGAGGCCTAACATGGCCGAACTTACGCCGCGCATGAAGGAACTCGTCCAGCCCTACCTGGCCGGCATTGAGCCCTATGATCCCAACTTTACGCCTACGCGCATCAATCTTTCGGCCAACGAGAACACCTATCCCGTGCCGGTCGGCGTGCGCGAGACAATCGATGCGGCCTTGGCTGCCACACCGCTCAACCGCTATCCCGATCCCATGTCCAACGACCTGCGCGATGAGCTTGCTGCCTGGCATGGCGTGGCACGTGAGAATATTTGCGTGGGAAACGGCGGCGATGAGCTGCTCTATAACTACCTGCTGGCGTTTGGCGGCGCGGGGCGGACCCTGCTCAACTGCCCGCCGTGCTTTAGCGAGTATGCGTTCTTTGCATCGCTCTGTCAGACCGAGGTGCGCGACGTGTGGCGCGACCCGGCGAGCTTTGAGCTCGACCAGGCAGCCGTGCTTGCCGCGGCGCCGGAGTGCAGCCTGGCCATCGTGACTTCGCCCAACAACCCCACGGGCGACGTGGCACCGCTCGACTTTGTCGCGGCCCTGTGCGATGCGTGCCCCGGCATGGTCATGGTCGACGAGGCCTACGTTGAGTTTGCGGACGATTCGTTTGGCGCGGCCACCACGGCGCAAGGCCTTATCGCCGAGCATCCCAACCTGGTGATTCTGCACACGCTGTCCAAGGCGTTCGGCGCCGCCGGCACGCGTCTGGGCTATGTGATCGCGGCGCCCGAGGTCATCGATGTGTTCGCGGCGATTCGCCAGATCTATTCGGTCAACGTGCTGAGCCAGGCGGCAGCACTTGCCTGCGTGCGTGCCCGTGATGCCTATGCACCCGTGGTGGCGCAGGTCGCATCCGAGCGCGAGCGCGAGCTGTGCGCCCTGCGCGCGATGGCTGCCGAGGGCCTGCCCGTGGAGGCATGGCCGAGCGCGGCGAACTTTGTGCTCGCACGCACGCCGCATGCCACGCGCGTGCGTGAGCGTCTGCGCGACGAGTATTCGATTTTGGTGCGCGACTTTAGCTATGCGCCGGGGCTCGCGGACTGTCTGCGCATTACCGTGGGCACCCCGCAGGAAAACGACGAGGTGCTGGCTGCGTTTGCCGCGCTGGTGAAGGAGGAGATGTAGATGGACCGCTATGCCGAGGTAACCCGCAAGACGAGCGAGACCGACATTGTCGTAAAGCTCGACTTGGACGGATCTGGCGTGTGCGATATCTCGACCGGCGTGCCGTTTTTCGACCACATACTCAACGCTTTTGGTCGCCATGGTCTGTTCGATCTGACGGTGCACGCGGTGGGCGACGTGGAGGTCGATGCGCACCACACCGTCGAGGACACGGGTATTGTGCTGGGCGAGGCGTTTTGCCAGGCGCTGGGAGACAAGGCGGGCATTACGCGCTTTGCCGACGCGGCGATCGCCATGGACGAGACGCTTGTGATGGCTGCTGTTGATATTTCGGGCCGCGGGCAGGCCTACTGCGAGCTGCCCGTGCCGACCGAGCGCGTGGGCAGCTTCGATACCGAGCTGGCCGTCGAGTTCTTCTACGCCTTTGCGCGCGACGCCAAGCTCACGCTGCACGTGCGCGAGCTGGCGGGCAGCAACTCGCATCACATTATCGAGGCCGCCTTTAAGGCCGTGGGCCGCACGATGCGCCATGCCTGTGAGCTGGATCCCCGCGTGCAGGGCATCCCCAGCACCAAGGGTTCACTGTAACCTGTCCCATTTTGGCAGGTTTTGAATGGGGAAAAGGAGGGTCGCGTGGGCGAACCGAAGATCGTGGTGGTCGACTACCACAAGGGCAACTTGTCGAGCGTTGCGCGCGGGCTTGCGCGCGCCGGTGCCGCCGCCTGCACGTCGGACGATCCGGAGCAGATCCGCAACGCCGACGGCTTGGTCATCCCGGGCGTGGGTGCGTTCTACGACGCGATTGCCTTTATGCGCGAGAGCGGCGAGGCGGACGCGGTGCTCGACGCCGTTGCCGCCGGAACTCCGTTGCTCGGCATCTGCCTGGGCCTTCAGCTGTTTTTTGAGCGCGGCAACGAGGGCGTGCCTGCGGACGAGGGCGTGCCGGCGGACGGCGACGCCTCCGAGCAGGCCGGTGGCCCCTGGGTCGATGGCCTGGGCATTATGCGCGGTTCGTGCACGCGCTTGGAATCGAGTCGCCTGAAGGTGCCGCACGTGGGCTGGGACCAGGTACACATGACGCCCGCCGGTGCGCCCGATCCGCTGCTTGCCGGTTTTGCCGAGGGTGCCAACATGTATTTCACCCACAGCTACGCGGTGGCCGACGACGCCGATGCCGCCGATGTGCTGGCGCGCACGCACTATACGCGGAGCTTCCCGTGCATCGTGCGTCACGGCAACGTGTGGGGTTGTCAGTTCCATCCCGAGAAGTCCTCGGCGCTGGGGCAGCGCATCCTTAAGAACTTCGTCAACATCGTCGAGGAGGTTGGCCGATGATCCTGTTTCCCGCAATCGATCTGATCGGCGGCAAGGTCGTGCGCCTTGAGCGTGGCGACCGCAGCCGCTGCAAGGTATATTCCGACGACCCCGTGGCCGTTGCTCGCTCGTTTGCCGAGCAGGGCGCAAGCTGGGTGCACGTCGTCGACCTGTCCGCTGCCTTTGGCGAGGACGAGGGCGCGTGCGCTGCCAACTCGGCGGCGATTAAGGCCATCTGCGGCGTCGACGGTCTGTCCGTGGACGTAGGCGGCGGCGTCCGCTCGCTCGTGCGCATCGACGAGTTGGCTGGCTACGGCGCGCGTCGCATCGCGCTAGGCACGGTGCTCGTGACCGAGCCGGGATTTGCCGAGGTGGCGGCGCAAGGCTTTGGCGAGTTACTGGTGGCAGACATTGCCGCCCGTGACGGCCAGGTCAAGGTGAATGGTTGGCGCGACGGCGCGGGTGTGGCGCTCGACGACGCCGTGGCGCAGCTCACCGAGCTGGGCTTTAAACATCTGGTGTATACCGATATCGCGCGCGACGGTATGCAGACGGGCATCGACGTGGCAGCATATCGCCACGTGGCCGAGGTCGCGGGCTTTCCCGTTGTGGCGTCGGGCGGTATCTCGACGCTCGACGATATCCGCGCACTGGCCGCGGTGGGCGAGGATGCCATCGAGGGTGCCATTACCGGTCGTGCGCTCTACGAGGGCAACTTTACGCTGGTACAGGCGTTGGCCGCCGCGCGAGGGGAGGAGTAGCCCATGCTTACCAAACGCGTCATTCCCTGCCTGGACGTTAAGGACGGCCGCGTGGTCAAGGGCGTCAACTTTGTGAGCCTGCGCGATGCGGGCGATCCGGTGGAGCTTGCCCGTGCCTACGATCGCGAGGGTGCGGACGAGGTCGTGTTCCTGGACATCACTGCCACGAGCGACAACCGTGCGACGACCATCGAGATGGCGGCGCATGCGGCCGAGGAGCTCGCCATTCCCTACACCGTGGGCGGTGGCTTTCGCGACCTTGCGGGCATGCGAACGATGGTGGCGGCCGGTGCCGACAAGGTATCGCTCAACTCTGCCGCCGTGCGCGACCCGTCGCTGATCAGCCAAGCTGCCGCGGCGTTTGGCAGCCAGGCCGTGGTCGTGGCGATCGATGCCAAGCGCGTCGGCCTGCCTGGGCAGCCGGATGCCGACAAGTGGGAGGTCTTTACCGCGGGAGGCCGCAATGCCACGGGTATCGACGCGGTGGCGTGGGCCGAGGAGGCGGCTCGCCGCGGCGCCGGCGAGATCTTGCTGACCAGCATGGACCGCGACGGCACCAAGGCCGGCTTTGACCTGGCACTCACCCGCGCCGTGGCGCGTGCGGTGCCGATTCCCGTCATCGCGAGCGGTGGCGTGGGCACGCTCGAGCATTTTGCCGAGGGCGTGATCGAGGGCGAAGCCGACGCCGTGCTGGCGGCCAGCGTCTTTCACTTTGGAACCTTCAGCATTCGCGAAGTCAAAGAATATATGGCCTCTCAAGGCATCCCTGTCAGGTTGGACTTCTAGCGCTGCGGCTTGCCCAGGCGCCCGACCTTCCGGCTCCAACCCTCCTCGCGTACTTTAAGTACGCGTCGTCGGGCTTGTCGCTCGGAATCTCGGGCACCTGGACAACCCTCGCCGACCTGCGAAGTTTGAATTTGGGGAGAGAAATGGAAGAGATAACCGATCCTTCAAAACTTACGTACGACGCCCGCGGGCTGATTCCTTGTGTGGTTCAGCAGTATGACACCGGCGAGGTGCTTATGGTTGCTTGGATGAACGAGGAATCGGTGGGGTTGACGCTCAAGACCGGTACCACGTGGTTTTGGAGCCGCAGCCGCCAAGAGCTCTGGAATAAGGGCGCGACGAGCGGCAATATGCAGGAGGTCAAGGAGCTCTGGGCCGACTGCGATAGCGATACGCTACTGGTCAAGGTCGACTCGCCGGGTCCGGCCTGCCACACCGGCAACCGTACCTGCTTCTTTAAGCGCGTGGAAGGGGGAGTGCGATGAAAGTCGTGACGCCGTTCGAGGTCGCCGACTGCAACACCGAGCTCCTCCGCGCGGGCGTGCCATGCCGCGTGCACCTGACTGATGCCTGCGGGGCGCAGTCGCTTTGGCTCGAGGCCGAGAAGGAAAGGCTCGATGAGGCCCATGCCGTCATCGTCGAGTTCTTTGAGAAAAAGGGCGCAAAGCCTCGGTTCGATGAGACCGGTACCTACTTTACGCTGCAGTAACGAGAGGAAATAACCATGGGAGTCAGAACAGCTAACGTGCAGCCGGGAAATATCGGTGAGACGCTGACGGGGCTGGCCGAGGTGATTCATGGCCGTCGCGACGCGTCGCCGCAGGAGAGCTATACCGCGCGTCTGCTGACCGACGTGGAGGATGAGCTGCTCAAGAAGCTTGCCGAGGAGGCGAGCGAGGTCATCATGGCCTGCAAGGATAACGATCACGACCACATCCGCTACGAGGCCGGCGACCTGGTCTACCACCTGCTCGTGACGCTTGAGCGCTACGGCATCACCCTTGACGAGCTGGCCGGCGAACTCAACGCCCGCCGCCACTAGTCGTTTAAGAACGTCCCCAATGACTAGTTAGGCGAGGGGCGTGGGTTGCCATTCTCCGGTGGGGTGGGGGATGTCGAAGGCTCGATAGCCGCAGTCGTAGGCGTGGGCTTGTGCATCGCGGATATTCCAGCAGATGTCACAGGCGCGGTGCGCGTCCGAGCCAAAGGTGATGGGCACCTCGGCATGGGCAAAGCAACGCAACAGTCCCGTCGAGGGGTAATAGTCGTCGAGGCCCTTGCGCGGCGCGGCGGTCGAGACTTCGACACGGCGACCCGTATCGTGGGCGCATTCGGCCATCTGCTCCCAAAACGGCGCCGGGTCAAAATCGGGCGCAAAGCCTTCCTTCGAAAAGCGCATGACCAGGTCGGGGTGGGCCATCACGTCAAAGTTAAGCGGGCTCTCGCAGGCGCGGCACCAGTCGTCGACGTAGCGCTCCCACACGCCGCGCACGCCTAAGTTTTCCCAAACATGCAGGTCGGTGTCATCGTCGATCCAACCGCAGCGCGAATCGGGTGTATCGGGACGAGCGACGTCCTCTGTCCCCGTCGTGCCCGCAGCGCCTGCCGCAATATCGCCCGGGTTGCCAATCCAATGTACGCTGCCCAGGCGCACGACGGCGCCCCGGGACCAGCGCTCGACCAAAGGCTCGCAGCCTTCGTACCAATCGCACTCAAAGCCATAGATAAGCTCGAGTTTCGGCGCGATCTGCGCGGCAAGCTTGCGGGCATCCTCAAAAGCCAGACGATGTGCCGGCAGGTCGCCCTCGGTAACCTGTACCTCGCAATTGGCGTCCATGCTGGCGGGCAGGGTGAGGTGGTCAGTCGAGACCATAACGCGGCAACCGGCCGCAGCAGCGGCGCGGACGTTGTCCTCAAACGAGGCGTGCCCGTCCGAGAACGAGGTGTGGGTATGGCAATCGACCAGCGGGCAAGCAGACATGGCGACTCCTTTGCGTCAAGCGAATCCGCCCTATTGTAACGGCGCGGTCCCCGCTGCGATGAGCGCACTGGGGGCCGAAATCGACTGGAAAGGACGGGCAGCGCATAAGGGCGAGCTCGCGACATCGGTCTTGCTCCAATACATGTACATCAGCCTCTAAAAGCTGCAAGTAATGACATGTTTGAAGGCTGATGTACATGTTCGGCTGAGGCGGTGGAGTGTCGGTTTCTTGCGGACAAGGAAAATCGCGCTCATCACGCGCCGTCACACTCGTGCAGCCCGCGATGTGCTAGCGTTTGAGTGAACAAAACGAGCCCGCGCGGAAAGGATCCAGACCGTATGCAATGCGATAGCACATCCCCGCTGTCTCGCGAGACCGATGCGCCCGAAACTATCGTCAAGCTGGAGTGCGACATCGACGACGCGTCGCCCGAGGTGCTTGCCTACGCTGCCGATTGTCTGCGCAAGGCCGGCGCTCGCGAGGTGCATTGGTTGCCGCTTTACTGCAAAAAGGGCCGCCCCGGATGGCAGCTGCAGGTGATCTGCTCGCACGAGGATATCGAGCGCCTGCAGACGATTATCTTTTCGGAGACCACGACCAACGCCGTTCGTCGTCAGGTGATGGAACGCGTTTGCCTGCCGCGCCGATTCGAGCAGGTGACAACGCCTTGGGGCGAGGTATCCGTTAAGGTGGCGACCCTGCCCGACGGCAGCGAGCGCGCGGCTCCCGAGTACGAGAATTGCGCCCGTCTTGCCCGCGAACATGACGTGCCGCTCCAACGCGTGATGCAGGCGGCTCAGAGCGCTGCGCTGCGATTCGAGTAACACGGTAGATGGGCTCCATATCCGCCAGACCCCGTATTCAGCCCCCATCAACTCCACTTCGAAAGGACTCCCCATGAAATACCTCATCGCCTCCGACATCCACGGCTCGGCATACTGGGCCGAGCGCCTCTGCACTGCTATCGAATTCGAGCAGCCCGACCGCATTGTGCTGTTGGGCGACCTGCTCTACCACGGCCCGCGTAACGACCTGCCGCGCGACTACGCCCCCAAGCGCGTGATTCCGCTGCTCAACGCCCTGGCTGACCGCATTATCGCCGTCCGCGGCAACTGCGACGCCGAGGTCGACCAGATGGTCCTCGACTTCCCCGTCATGGCCGACTACGCCACGTTGTTTGACGAGACCGGCCGTGAACTGTTCCTGACGCATGGCCACGTCTTTGGCGCTGGCATGCATAACAGCGTTGACCACGCGCCCGCGCTGCCCGAGGGCTCCGCGCTCGTCTACGGCCATACGCACATCAAGGTTAACGAGGAAAGCGCCGCGCACCCGGGTCTGTGGCTCTTCAATCCCGGCAGCGTGAGCATCCCCAAGGACGGCACACATAGCTACGGCGTCTACGAGGGCGGCGCGTTCCGCCATGTGATCATGGGGGAGGACTAACCATGGCCGAGCATATGGCTCAGCAAAATGACGAGGGTTCGCGCGACCTGTCCACGCTGGTAGACGCGTCGGCCGAGCTGCAGCATCTGGTGCAGACCATCTGGCGCCTGCGCCAGCCCGATGGCTGCCCGTGGGACCGCGAACAGACGCATCAGAGCATTGGCAAGAACATGATCGAGGAAGCCTACGAGGCACTCGATTGCATCGAGACCGACGACGCGGCGCATCTGCGCGAGGAGCTCGGCGACGTGCTCATGCAGGTGGTACTGCATGCGCAGATTGCGGCGGACGCCGGTGAGTTTACGCTGGCCGATGTGGCGCGCGATATCGACGCCAAGCTCATTCGTCGTCACCCGCACGTGTTTGGCGATGTGGATGCCGATAACTCCGACGAGGTGCTCAAGATTTGGGACGAGGTCAAGCTTGCCGAGAAGGCTGCCAAGGACAAGGCCGTGGCGGCAGGCGAGGCTGCGCCCGAGGGCCTGCTTGACGGCGTACCCACACATCTGCCGGCGCTGATGCAGGCCCAGAAGGTGTCGCGCAAGGCGGCTGCCGTGGGCTTTGAGTGGGAGACAGTCCAGGATGTGTGGGACGAGGTTGCCGAGGAGCGTGCCGAGTTTGAGGCCGAGGCTCCCGGCTCGCCCGAGCGCGAGATGGAGTTTGGCGACCTGCTCTTTGCCCTGGTCAACGTTGCGCGCAAGGAGGGGATCGACGCCGAGAGCGCTCTGCGCGCCAGCACGGCAAAGTTCCGCCGTCGCTGGGCCGCGATGGAGGCCGTCGTGCACGAGGCGGACGATGACCTCGCCGCCTGCTCAACCGCTCAGCTCAACGACCTGTGGGACCAAGCAAAAGCAAGCGAGTGAGGCCTGCGTCTCTCACGGCATCCATTCGTAGAGAGGTCTCTACAAGCAAAAAGCCATATACAACGGAAGATGTGCCAGCTGTGCTTCGGCATCCCACTCGAGTTGTTTAGGGTGCAACACGTAAGCCATCCCAATCTTCTTGTTAAAGCGCGCGCGGAATCGGTCGAGGGAGATGGTTCCGTATCTGCGTGGCGACTTAACTTCGATGGGGCTGATGCGCGGCTTTCCGGCGGCATTGACATAGGGTCGGGTAACGAGGAAGTCGATTTCCATGCGCTCCTCCCCCTCCTTCTTTCCACTTTGGGAATAAAAGAAGAGCCTGTGTCCATTGGCCTTTAGAGATTGGGCAACGTAGTTTTCGGTAAGCATTCCTTCGTTCAATCCGATGTCACCGCGAAGCACGGCCCTGTAAACGTCTTCATCGGCATCGTTGTTGTCAGAGAAGGCAAGCGTTACAAGCAGGCCGGTGTCTGCCATGTAACACTTGAGGGCCGTTTGCTCCATGCTGAGTGAAAGGCCCACGCTCGGTTCGCTTGCGGCATAGCAGATATTGGCAATTCGCGCGTCTGCCAGCCAAAAGAAGGCTTCTTCGTAGGTGCGCATGCGTGCGTTTTTATCAAGTGAGGAAAGCTTGAATCGTTTTTCGTGCCTAGAGAGCTGACCCGGGATGCCATCGAGTACGGAGACGACTTTGAATTCGTAACCGGTTGCAAAACGAGAGATATCGTTGCGATAGAGCTGGACGATTCGGCGCTTCGAAGCGTCGACGGGCGCAAAAGCGCGCTGCTCAACATAGATGGATACCGGCTCAGGCATGCCGCCTACGAGCATGTATTCGCGCATAAGGGAGAGCGCTCTGCGATGTAGGGCATCGGGGAGCGGCTTCATCTTGTTAAAACTCATGCGAATGAGATCGGCCAGCCCCTTTTCGTCCATGCCCCAAAGAAACTCCTCAAAGTCGAGGGGCTCAAGTTCCAGAGACTCTTCCTCGGATGGGATGACGATATCTTTAATGTTCTGCTTGATGCTGAGCAGGGATCCAGTTTCGATGTAGTCGTAACGTCCGTCTGCAACGAGATACTTGATGAGTCCGCGTGCTTGCGGGTACATCTGGACCTCGTCAAAGACGATAAGCGTCTCGTGTTCATAGAGTTTGACGTTATAGAAAACCGAGAGATAGAGGAAGAGCGAGTCGAAGTCAGTGCGATAGTCCTCAAAATATTGCTTAACTTCGGCAGGTGCTTGAAAGAAATCAATGACAAGGCAGGACTTGTATTCGGTTTCTCCAAACGTGTGGGCAAGCGTGCTCTTGCCGACGCGGCGGGCTCCTTCAATAAGAAGTGCTGTTTTACCAGCGCTTTCATGCTTCCATTTTAGTAGTTTGTCATAGGCTTTTCGTTTAAGCATGGCTACCTCGTACACGATATCCAGAACTTTTATAACCTGATTATGCACGATATCCAGAACTTTAGACCCTTAGAATTGCACGATATCCAGAACTTTGCACGATGTAAAAGCACATTATTGGCTCTTTCATTCGCAAGCCAGGTAAAGACGGTATGCCGATAGAAGAATTTAATGGGGGGCGACCTCTAGAGATGAATGCTCGGTGCAAAAACAAGCGCCCCAAAGAATGATTTCTCCAATTCATATGTATCCCTTGGCTAACTTAGGGCATAATGCAAAAAGTGCGACATGGCTAACTTACGGAGGCGCACCGATGGTGCACAGTCGGCCAGTCGCTTGCATCAACTACGTTTCCAAGTGAGAGGGAGACAACATGAGCGATATTTTGGACGTCTACGGTCGCGAGGTGCTCGACAGCCGCGGCAATCCCACCGTCGAGGTCGAGGTCGTGCTCGAGGACGGCAGCTTTGGCCGCGCAATGGTGCCTTCGGGTGCTTCGACCGGCGCCTTTGAGGCATGTGAGCTGCGCGACGGCGACAAGGGCCGCTATCTGGGCAAGGGCGTTTCGCAGGCCGTCGAGCACGTCAATAACGAGTGCGCTAACGCCGTCGTGGGCCTCGACGCCTTCGACCAGCGCGCCGTCGATGCCGCGCTGATTGCCGCGGACGGTACCCCCAACAAGACCAAGCTCGGTGCCAACGCCATCCTGGGCGTGTCGCTGGCCGTCGCCCGCGCCGCTGCCGAGTCGGCGGGCCTGTCGCTGTACCAGTACCTGGGCGGCGTCAACGCCCACCTGCTGCCCACGCCTATGATGAATATCCTCAACGGTGGCGTCCATGCCGACAATAACGTTGACTTCCAGGAGTTCATGATCATGCCGGTGGGCGCCCCGAGCTTTGCCGAGGGCCTGCGTTGGTGCGCCGAGGTCTACCACACCCTCAAGGGCGTGCTGCACGAGGCCGGCCTGGGCGGCGGCGTGGGCGACGAGGGCGGCTTTGCGCCCAACCTCAAGACCAATGCCGAGCCGTTCGAGTACATCACCAAGGCCGTGGAGAAGGCCGGCTTTAAGCCCGGCGTCGACTTCATGTACGCCATGGACCCGGCCTCGACCGAGTTCTACAACGCCGAGACCGGCATGTACGAGCTCAAGGGCGAGGGCGTGGAGTACACGAGCGCCCAGATGGTTGATTACTGGGAGAAGCTCGTCGACACCTATCCCATCATCTCCATCGAGGACGGCATGGCCGAGGAGGACTGGGACGGCTGGGTTGAGCTCACCCGTCGCATTGGCAACAAGGTGCAGCTGGTGGGCGACGACCTGTTCGTCACCAACACCGAGCGCCTTAAGAAGGGCATTGAGCTGGGCGCCGCCAACGCGATCCTGGTCAAGGTCAACCAGATCGGTACGCTCACCGAGTCGCTCGAGGCCATCGAGACCGCCAAGGAGGCCGGTTACGCCTGCATCGTGAGCCACCGCTCCGGCGAGACCGAGGACTCCACGATCGCCGACCTGGTCGTGGGCGTCAACGCCGGCCAGATCAAGTCGGGCGCCCCGTGCCGCAGCGACCGTATCGCCAAGTACAACCAGCTCATCCGCATCGAGGACGAGCTTGAGGGCAGCGCGCACTACGCCGGCAAGGCCGCGTTCTACAACATTCGATAAACAGACGAGCTTGGTGGGGAGGGACAGACTCGGCTTTGCCCCGCTTCAGTTAGATGCTACAGAGCGCTATCGGGCGCTGGGCCGTATGGCTCAGCGCCTTTTTTATGTCGAGCAAAGGCTGGCGAAGGCGGTGCGCATGCTCGTGCTATAACTAAAGGACTTAGCGCAAACAAACCTCAACCGCACAAGGCGCACATGGATCAGATTTACGACAACAGGTACTATTCCGCCGGTTCGCGCGAGCCGTCGCCTCGCCCTGCGCGCACGGTGCAGCTCGGTGGGTCCGCCTACGCCGGCGTCGGCCGCCCCGCGCAGCGCCCGACAAGTACCTCGCGCCCCAATGCCCAATCAAATACTTTGGCAGATGGACCAGTGCGCCCGGCGCGTTCGTCGCATGCATCGCGTCTCTCGACTCAGGCACACGACAAATCGAGCAGACCCTCGAGTCGTCTTTCGGGCTCGGACTTTATGCATTACGCCAACGACAACGCGGTGGTCAAGGCGATCTATGACTTTACGCATGGCTCTCTGCGTCCGCTGTTTATCGGTATCGTGGTGGCGCTGGTGCTCGTGAGCCTGTATTTTCCCGTGCGCGATCTGTACGTGGCAAAGCGTTCGAGCGATATCTTGGCCAAGCAGGTCGAGATTCGCCAGCAATACAATGATGAGCTGCAAAAAAGCGTCGACAAGCTGCTCTCGGAGGAGGGTATCAAGGACGCGGCGTCCGAGGACCTGGGCCTGGTGATGCCCGGCGAGAAGAAGATTGACGTGCTAGGCTTGGACGACGATTCGGACTCGTCGTCGAGCAAAAAGTCCTCAAACGCCAAGAAGGCCAGCGAAGTGGCCAAGGAAATCGAAGAAGTCGGCAAGGACGCGCCGTGGTACATCCAGGCGCTCGACATGCTGTTTGGGTTTAACGGCGTCGAGGGTCAGACGGTCGTGTCCAACGGCAAATAGCGCCCGGAGGGGAGCCCGCAATGACAAATTGCAAACGCTATAAGGTGGCCGCGATCGACCTGGGAACGGTGTCGTCGCGACTGGTGTTGGCCCAGGTCGAGGGCGGAGCGATTGTGGAATCGTCCAAGCATACCGAGATTACCGACCTGGGCGAGGGCGTGGACGCGACGGGGCGCTTCTGCGAGGCGGCTGTCGAGCGTGTGCTCGCTGCGTGCCGCATGTTTGTGGACGAGGCCCGTGCCTTTGGGGCCGTGTGCGTCTGCACCACGTGCACGAGTGCCGCGCGCGATGCGTCCAATGCCGCGCTGCTGCTGGACGGCCTGCGCGAGTTGGGGCTCAAACCACAGGTGATTCCGGGCGAGGTCGAGGCGCGCCTGACGTTTTTTGGCGTGGCGCACGACTTTGCCGGCGAGCGCATCATCGTCGCGGATTCGGGCGGCGGGTCCACGGAACTCGCGACGGGCGTATACGCTCCGGAGCGCGGCGTCTTTGCGCTGGAGGGAACGCGCTCGCTGGACATCGGTTGCCGTCGCGTGACGGAGCGCTTTTTCTCTGCGTTGCCGCCCGCGGATGGCGAGCTTGCTGCCGCTGCCGCGTGGGCAGGCGAGCAGTTCGCCGCCTATTTTGAGGGCCTGCCTGTCGACTTTGAGCGCGCCGAACGCTTAGTCGCGGTGGGCGGCACGGTGACTACGCTGGTGGTTCTGGTCCACGAGCTGGAACCGTACGATTCGAGCTTTGTGCACCTACGCGAGCTGTCGCTGGAGCAGGTCTCGGCCGCTATCGAGCGCATGTCTGTGTTGGACGCGGAAGGCATCGCCGCGCTACCGGGTGTACAGCCCAAACGCGCGGGCGTGATCTTGGCTGGTGCCGTGGTGATTCGCGAGCTTATGCGAGCCGGCGGCTACGACACGCTCACCGTAAGCGAGAACAGCCTGCTTGCCGGCATGGCCGCCACCATTAACGAGGTTCTCGACGGTGAGCTACCCACCATCGGCTGGACCCCCAGCCTCAGCGCCCTCCAATAAGTTGCGGTGAAATATGGACTAAAATCGCCCTTTCGGGCCCCAAACAGTCCCTATTCCACCGCAACTCAACAGCCGGCACTTAGGGACGTTCCTTTTCTGCCGGCACCTGGGGACAGTCCTTGCGGGGCGTCCCCACAGCGCCTATGCCAGCTTGTCGATTTGCCCAATCTCCCAAAGCGGAATATTGACGAGCATGCCTTCATCTCTATATGCCGCCAGGGAGGTCCTCACACAACGCATGAGCTTGAATTTTTCGCAGGCTATTTTCAGGCTCTTTGCTTTGAGGTTCTCCGCCGCCTTGACCTCAAGCGGAAGCACGGTTCCCGCATGGTCGATGGCAAAGTCGGTTTCGGCATTGCCGGAGGTAGAGGACCAGTACGCAGGACTTTTGCCTTGCAGCAAGAGTTCCTGTGCGACATATTGCTCGGTGAGCGAGCCCTTAAACTCAGTGAAAACAGCGGATCCGTTTAGGACGATGGTCGGGGGGAGGCTGGAGAGCGCTCCAAGGATGCCGGTGTCAATGCAAAACAGTTTGAAGCCCGAGAGATCCTCATAGCTCAAGAGCGGTGCTCTGAGGGCAGAAACGCGCGGAACCTTATGAACGATTCCGTAGTCCGCGAGCCACTGGAGGCTTTCCTCAAAATCGCGTGCGCGCGCTCCGGGGCGAAGGGCGCCATAGACAAACTTCTTGTTCTCCTTGGCAAGCTGGCCGGGAAGGGATTTCCAAACCAACCTCATGCGCTCGACGATGCGGGCGGGTGCATGTTTGCCAAAATCGGATTCGTAAGCCTCGATGATTTGCTGCTGAAGCCTTCGGGCTTCGATGAAGTCGCGTGTCTCGGCGAAAGCGGAGACAACTTCGGGCATACCACCGACAACAAGGTATTCCTTGAGCAAGTGCTCGAGCTTTTCGGTAACGTTTGCTAGAAGGTTCATGTCTGCGGCAAGGATGGCGTCGGCGAGCGGGTTGCCGTCGACGGCACGAACGAACTCGGCAAACCCCATGGGACGCATGGTGAGCTGGTCGATTTTGCCGACGGGAAATGACTCGTTTTCGCGTCGGAGCGCGAGACCCATATAGGAGCCGGCTGCTACGATGTGGTATTCGGGTGCAAGTTCGTTGAAGTACTTGAGCGAGGTGATCCCGTGTGGCGCCTCTTGGATCTCGTCGAAGATGATGAGCGTGTCTGCCGGCGTTATGGTTTGGCCACTTAGGAGTTCTATCTGGGAGATGATGCGCTTGGGGTCGAGGTCCCCATCGAACAGCGAACGTGCGCTCGGCTCGAGCATAAAGTCAAAACGAATGACGTTTCGATACTGCTGGCTTGCGAATTTGTTAAGAAGCCACGTCTTTCCTGTCTGGCGGGCTCCCTTAAGCAAGAGAGGTTTGCGATTCGCCCTTGATTTCCAAGCGATAAGTTCACTCATAAGCTGTCGTTGCATATTGCCTCCCAACCCTCTCGGCTAGTATAAGGCCATATGCGCGTTTCCCTTGGAAAATGTGCGAGACAACCACATTTTTCCATCGAAAAATGTGCGAGACAACCACGTTCTTCCATCGAAAAATGTGGGAGTATCAACCTAAGCTGCGGTGAAATAGTTCTTAAATAGGCTGGTAAACAGCATAAACAAGAACTATTCCACCGCAACTTATCATCCGTGTCGGCATCCACAAGAAACGAGCCCGCGTCTCCGGGGGACACGGGCTCGTAAACAATGCGTGGTAGGGGCGGTGGGACGTCTGCGAATTTGCGCAGCAAATACGCACCGGCCTCGGTCGCCTGCCGGCGCCCTCGCCGGCTCGCTACAAACGCTCCGCGTTTGCTTAACGCTCGCCCCCTCGCGGGTTCGAGCCCCACCGGCGTGCAAAAGAAACGAGCCCGCATCCCTGGGGGACACGGGCTCGTAAACAATACGTGGTAGGGGCGGTGGGACTCGAACCCACAATCCTTGCGGCGAGAGATTTTAAGTCTCCTGCGTATGCCAATTCCGCCACGCCCCCGTGAGACTAGAAGTCTAGCACAAGCCGTCCGTTACGCGTTGACGGCCATCGAGTGTTGGCCCGACTTCTCCAGGTACTCGGCAAACTTTGCCTCGTCGCCCTTGTTTTGGTACTGCAGGGCCAGCAGGTACTCCAAGCGGCAGCGCTTGACCTTGTCGTCACCGGCTTCCTTGAGCATGCGCTCCAGCTCGGGAATGTCGTTGTGGCGCTTGAGGATCATCGTGTCGTACATCAGTTGGCATTCGTGTGCGACCGCCTCGGCCTGACCGCCCTCAAAGCCCTTGATCTCGTGCAGGAGCTCCTTGGACTTTTTGCGGTCCTCCTGGCCAACGTAGTAGTTAAAGGCTTTGATCACCAGGTCGACGCGCTGCATCTTGGGCAGATTGAGCCCCAGCAGCAAATCGAACATCTCATCGGCGCGCTTGTGGTCCTCGCGCAGCAGATAGGAGTTCAGGCGCAGGTAGTCGCGGTTGTAGCGCGGGTACAGCATGCTGGTGATTTTGCCGTCGAGCAAACGATCGAACTCGTCCCACTGCTTGGCGGCCATCAACTGCTGCAGGCGCTTGAACGTTGTGCGTTTTTTGACGCTAAAGAACACCGACACGGCGATGCAGATGATAACGACGGCGGTCCAGAGTGTGCGGGAATCGGGCATAGTGGGATCCTTAGTCGCTCATAAAGCGAGCGGTATGACAACACGTACTAGATGTATTATACGCAGCGCGCAAGCAAACTGGCATAAAAGCTCATCGAGGCTGAGTGCCATCGCTCGCTGCGGTACACTTACCTAAAGTAAACCATGAAGGGAGACATTACCTATGAAGAAGATCGTTTTGGCTTGCGGTGCTGGCGCTGCTACTTCCACGCTTGTTGCCCAGAAGGTCGCCACCATGCTCGACGCCAATGGTTATGCCGGCAAGTATGAGATCGTGCAGTGTGCCATCTCCGAGGCCAAGGACTACTGCGACGAGGGCGCCGACCTGCTGATCGCCACCACCGTTGCTCCCGAGGGCCTCACCTGCCCGTACGTGAGCGGCGTGCCCTTCATGACCGGCATGAACCGCGTCGCTGCCGAGAAGGCCGTTCTCGACGTCATGGCTCAGTAGGCGCTGACTGTATGAGTGAGCAGAACGCCAATCCGGTCGAGCTCTTTGGCATGCGCGTTGCCCATGTGGGCATTAACGCCACCGACCCGGCAGATGCCCTGGAGATCGCGGAGCTGTTCTCGACGATGATGGGCCTGCCCGTTATCGAGACCCCGGTTTCGTACTTTAACGATTCGCTGGTCGAGATCATGAAGCAGAACGGTCGTGGCGCCAAGGGCCACATTGGCTTCGCTGTCAACGACATCGATGCGGCCGAGAAGTGGTTTGCCGAGCGCGGGCTCGAGGTCAACGAGGAGTCGCGCGTGCTGCTGCCCGACGGCGGCACCAAGCTCGTGTACTTTAAGCGCGAGTTTGCCGGCTTCGCCGTGCACCTGTGCCGCGAGTAGCGCACAAGCTGCTATAGCTAGCAAAAAGGGATAGAGCCGCCTGGCCCTATCCCTTTTTTATGCCGAGGGGCTTCCTACCGCGGCAGGCGAATCGTAAAGCGGCTGCCGACGCCCTCGACTGAGGTCACGCCAATGACACCGCCATGGCTATCGACGATCCACTTGGCAATGGCAAGTCCCAGACCCGAGCCCTGCGCGCCGGCATCGCGTGCGTTGTCGGCGCGGTAGAACCGTTCAAACGCGTGAGCTGCGGATTCCTGGTTCATGCCGATGCCCTCGTCCTCAACGCTTATGTCGATCGTGCCCGCGCCCGCATCCGGCGCTACGCCAAACGTGATGGGCGTGCCCGCGTCCGAATACTTGGCGGCATTCTGCACGATTACGCGCAGAGCCTGCTTCACGAGCGCCACGTCGACGGGCGCGTCGCAGCGCGGGTCGCTGACAAGCGCAGCGTCGTACGCCAGTCGATACGTGTGCTCGGTATCGATCATCTGTGATTCCTCGCATACCTCGCCGACCAGTGCGGCCAGGTTGGTATGCGCACGCCGTAGGACCGTGCGCCCGGCATCGCCGCGCGCCAAAAACAGCAGCTGCTCCACGAGCTCCTGCATGTGCTCGCTTTCGGCCTTGAGGGATGCGATGGATTCCGCCAGCACGTCCGGATCGTTTTTGCCCCAGCGGTCGAGCATGTTTACGTAGCCCTGAATCACCGCGATGGGCGTGCGCAGCTCGTGACTCGCGTCGTTGACAAAGCGCATCTGCTGCAGCTTGGCCTCTTGCATCTGGCGCAGCAGGCGGTTGAGTGCGACCTCGATGCTTGCCAGGTCAGCGTCGCCGGTGGTGACGCTCGGCGAGTCGACGCTTGCGCGCTCGATGGCCTGCTCCAACGTTTCCATCTTGCCGCCGGAGAGCTGCATGCGGCCGAGCTCGTCCACGCGCAAGGCCAGGTCGTTGAGCGGCGCCATGGTACGGCGCACGCGGCGGGCGCCGCCGAGCATGTTGAGCACGCTGATGACCTGCCAACCCACAACGACAAGGTAGAGAGGCCATAGCGCGACGAGGTCCTGCGCGAGGGGGAAGGTCTTGGTGGTACGCGCAAGCTCGACGGTATAAGTGAGCGTTGCCAGGTTCCAGCCGCGCGCGGGCGTCAGCGACATGCCATGAACGGTGGCGCCGGGAATCCATCCTGCGGTAAACGCGTCGTCGGGCAGCGTCTGGTTGTATCCATAGACGAGGATCGCCGCCGCAATCACCATCAGCAGCAGATCGAGCCAGACGTAGCTCATCAGGCGGCGCCACATATAGCCCCAGTTGATGGCGCGGGCGATGGAGGTGACGCGCTTGGCCTCGGCGTTACGCGCGGCAGACATAGCCCACCCCGCGCACGGTTTGGATGATGCGGGCGCCGCCGGCGTCTTCGATTTTGGCGCGCAGGTGCGCGATGTGCACGTCGACGTTGTTGGTGTCGCCCACGTATTCGTAGCCCAGCGCCTCGTGCGCGATGCGCTCGCGCGTGAGCACGGTCTCGGCATGCGCCATAAGCAGGGCGAGGACGTCGAACTCGCGAGCCGTGAGTGCGATGGGCGAGCCGCCGACCGTGACTTCGCGGCGGTCGGGGTCGAGCGCAACTAAGCCCACGGTGAGTGTGGCGGGGGAGGGCGTGGCAGCGGTCTGGACCGTGTCGGTTGCCGGGGACATTGTGGCGATACCGGCGGCCGTGTCGCTCGCTACGCCAACCCCGGCGCTGGCGCCGCCAACGCCCGAAGCCGCCCGCACGGCCTCCGAGCGCTTCAGCGCCACGCGGATCCGTGCGAACAGCTCCTCAATCGCAAATGGCTTGGTCAGGTAATCGTCGGCGCCGGCGTCGAGCCCGGCCACCTTGTCCATCACGGCATCGCGCGCGGTGACCATGATCACCGGCACATCCTTGTGCTTGCGGACACGCCGCAGCACCTCCATACCGTTGAGCTGCGGCAGCAGCACGTCGAGCAGAATCAGATCGTAGTCGCGCTCCAGCGCCAGGTCAACGGCGGTGCGGCCATCGGCGGCGTGCTCCACCTGGTAGCCCTCGTGCTCCAGCTCGAGCGTCACAAAGCGGGCGATTTTCTCCTCGTCCTCTACAATCAGGATCCGTGCCATACGTGCCCCCGTCTGCGATTACTTGTCGTCGTTGAGATTTTGCTTGATGTCGTCCGCGGCATTGGCAGCGCTGTCCATCAGGTTGTTGATGCTGCCGGGCACGTCGCCGTCGCTATCGATGCGGTAGCGCATGCCAAAGAACAGGCCAATGAGCATCAGCCAAATCGTGGCGCCCCAGGCAAACAGCGCGACGATGGGGATCAGGATGGGGATGTTGAGGATGATCGCATCGCGGCGCGTGGCGATAAACTTGGTGTCCAGGCTCAGGCGGAAGAGCTTTTTGAGGTACTCCCACACGCTGTCCATCTTCTTGGAGAAGTCGGTCTTTTCGCTCGACTTTTCGTAGGCGGCCTGCGCGGCGACCATCTCGGCCGAGGGCTCATCGACTGGCGCGGACTCGGTGGCGGCGTACGCCGACGTGGTCTGGGTCTTGCCATGCGACTCGAGCCAAATGATGGCATCCAGCACGTTGCCGTCGGCGGCGTCGAGCGCGGCCTTGGCATCGGTGTAGCTCACGTTGCACTTGGTGCGGATGGTTTCAACTTTTTCGAGGTCGTCCATGACCTGTCCTTTCGTTCGATGGGCGCGACGCCGGGCGATTTGCCCGGGCGCGAGCGTTGCGTTCGGCGGCCTGCGTGGTGCCGCCCCGCCCTTGGTCGAACTCTATAGTGCAGGTTATAGATTAAGCGATTCTTGAGCCAAGATTAATGTTGGATGAGTTTTTGGGTGGCAATGGGAAAGGGAGAGGTTTCCTTCTGGGTAGCTAGCAGCGAGGTCTAATACTTTTCCGAGAAGTGAACGAGCTAAATCGGACCCCCGAAGCATTGACTCATTAAGGGCATCGTTTCCTGCGGTTTCGATACTGGAATCCTGCGATTTTGCCGGCGAAAAATGCGGATGCTCCAGGGGTCCAAAAAGGGGCGTTCACTTCTCGGGAAAAGTATTAGACCTCGATAGCGGCTGATGTTGATCCGGTAACAAGCCGGCGGCAAAAATGAGATAAGTAAGGCGCGCCGATCATATGGAATCAAAACATGTTGCAAAAGTATGAAAATATCCTACAATTGCAACATGAAGTACTTTAGCAACATAACGGCGATAAGCGAGCTTTCCGAGAGCGAGGGCGTGTTTACCACAGCCCAGGCGGCTCGCATGGACATCTCTCGAGATGCGCTGGCACATTCATGCCGTGTGGGGCGTCTTGAACGGATATGCCACGGCGCCTACCGGATGTCCGGAACGCAGCGCCGAGACACCGACGAGCTCAACGCTCTATGGAAGCTCACCAATCCCTCCCTTTGCGCATGGGAAAGAAAACGCCAGTGGGATGGCATCGCCGTGAGTGGTACGACTGCGGCGAACCTTCAGCAAATGGGTGATTTCTATCTGTCCCCCTACAGGATGACCGCGCCCATGCGCATCAATACAAGAAACGAATCCCTTTCTTTTGCAAAGCGCGAGATTGCTGAGCAGGACATCGTCTGGCTCGACGGCCTGCCGGTAACTAAACCCGAGCGCACGCTTGTCGATCTTTGCCTCGATTGCGAGGACCCCTCATTAATCATCGATGCCTATCACGATGCGCTTGGGCGAGGGCTCGATATACAGCGGCTGAGAGGTCTTGTAGAAGAGAACTCTAAAACCGCCAAACGACGCGAGCTGATGGCGCCTTTGCTGATGGTACTGAACGGGTAATGCGAAACGGAGGACATGGTGAAGTACAAAACGCCTGCCGCATTGGAGATGGCTGTTAGGAATGCCGCAAGAGAATCACCAATGGATACTAATCGGGCAATCGTTGGTTTCTACTTTCATTGCTTCCTATGTCGCGTTTTTTCAGAAGATGACTGCCGTTTTGTGCTTAAAGGTGGTCAAAGCGTCCTGGCGCGAACGCTCGATGCGCGTGTCACAAGAGATATTGACTTGGTTGCTCAAGAGGAGAGCCTCGAAGAGGCTGTTGCCGATCTGGTGCGGGCGGCTTCGATTGATCTGGAGGATTTCGTTTCGTTTGTCTTTGATCGTGCAGAGCAGATCAAAGAAGAAGATGAGTATCGGTGCGGTGCTGAGGTATGGTTCACCCCCTTTATGGGAACCAAGAAGCTACAGCCAATTTCAATTGACTTGGTAATTGATGAAGTGCGGGGACTTGAGCCTGAGGTTCTCGCGCCGATCGATCGTTTGAATATCGAGGGGCTCCCAGTCTGCGACTATCGAGTATGCCGAGTGGAGAGCGCCCTTGCAGATAAATTGCTCGCAATGATAGAGATGCATGAGGGCCGTGCCTCTTCGCGAATCAAGGATATAGTCGACATCTTGGTGTACGCGAAAACTTGCTTCATCGATGGGGCTACACTTATCGAGAGAGTCGAGAAAGAAGCGTCTGTCCGCAAGGTGGCAATGCCGGAAGAGTTCGTGGCGCCTCTCTGGTGGAAACAAAATGGTTCTGCGCAGTATGTAAAGATGGCTAGGCAGGCGGGGGTACTTGATCTCGCGGGGAGTATCACTGGAGCAGAAGAGGTCGTCAATCGGTTGTATGCTCCGTGCTTCGATCGTTCGGAGAATGTGCGCAAATGGAATCCCCAGACTACGGGATGGGAGTAGCCCAGACAGTTAAGCCGGCGGCAGGAGCTGGTCCCGCCGCCGGCTTGGGGCGTTACTGCTGCCTATGTGTTACTCGCAGATTTGGTCGAGCACTTCGGTGATGGTCTTTTTTGCGACTTCGAGGTTGCGCTGGGCTTGGGCGACGGCAGCCTCGGCTTGTTTCTTTGTTTCTACGACCTCGGCAAAGCGATTGATGGATTCGCTGTACTCGCGCGTGCGCGGGTCGAGCGCTGGCGGGACTTCGATCTCGAACAGGTCGTTAGGGCGGATGGCGCGGATGCTGGCTGCTTCGGTTAATGCTTGAATCAGCTGTGCCCCATGGCCTTCGGTAAGGTATCCAACGATTATCTCCGAAAACACTACGCGCTCCTCTTCGGTCATCGTTTGGAACGACGGGCGAATGACGGTGGTGTTATGCGAAGCAACTAGGTGTTGCTTCGCGTCATCGGCGCTGACGACGAGCAGGTTGGACGCGCCGTAGCGACCCAGCATGCGTGGCATGACGATATCTCCAGCGCGGAGCTCATATCGATCGAGAACGCTGGGGTTCACCTTTACGATTTTGGAATCCGAGCTATTTGCACTCTCTACAGCATATGCGGGTAGAAGGTTGCCATCTTGAAAATCCTGAGATGAGATGCGGCGTACCTCGATTGCATCAATGTCGTTTGATGTGGTGCTCTCGCGGGGCATAAATGGAGCTACTCGCGTAAAAGCGTCACCGAGCGTAGCCCTGTAGTTTCGGGTGAGGCTGATAAGGCTGATTTTGCCTTTTGAGAGGGCTGCGCGATGCAGCAGCAATTCACGCGTGGCAAAAGTGGACGTTTCGATAGGCGTTGATCTGGGCGTATTGGTATCAATGCGGGCCCAGTCGGGGGAGATGGAAAAGGTGATATCTGAGTAATACGATGTTTCTGTCACATATCGAAAACGCGGCCCGGATTCGATTGCGCTGCGAAATGCAACGCTGCGATTTCCTGAAGACAATATGAGAAGCGCGCTTGTCATGTAGGGCCTGGGTTCAGAAAGTGGCAAATACACGACGCTCTCGATGAGTCCTTCGCGTATCAGGATCGTGCGCGCCTGCTCGGCTTTATCGAGTAGGTCGGCGGGCAGCACTACGGCTGCGCGAGTGCGATTCGAAAGGGCGAGCGCATACAGACACCAAATAAAGGGACCCCAGTCACAGAAATCGAGGTAGCCGGGCTCTAAGTAATCGATCAAGGCGATACATTCTTTTTCGATGTCGTGTTTGCCCGTACGGTAATACCCCGATGCGTCGATAAACACCGGAGCCGCATCGCCATTGCCCGCGCCCTGCCTGCCGGGTTCAAGCTCGCAAATATCGGGTACGCCGTTGCTGTTCAGGCTGAAACATTCACGAAGCGCCTTACAGTCGATGGCGCCAGGCAGACGGACGGTGAGTAGACGGCTGCCCTGCTCCAGATTAAGCGCGCGTGAGAGGGCGGCGGCGGTGAGACGTGGCAATGATGTTGTTTCACGCATGTATAGAGCCCTTTCTTCTTAGTGGGTTATATATTAGCAGAAAATTTTGATAATTTCTAATGACGAGAACAGAGCACTGTGCTATTCTCGAAGTAATCCAAAACCAACTCAATACAAACTGCTTGATGCAATCGCTACACAGCCTTTAGGTAAACTGCGCTATCAAGCAGGGTGATTTCACTAACGAAGCTACAGGTTAGGTCGATTGTCATCGTCCATGCCTCAGACCATTCTAAAACATAGAACAGACTTATCGACAAACATCCGCAACCGGATAGGAAGAAGCATTCATGAAGAATGAAGACAGCATTTACGAGGTGTTCCTCAACACGATCGACGAAGATCTCCGCAGCATGTGCAAAAAGAACGGGAAGGCAGAGATGCCGTTTCCGTATCCGTACTGCGGCGAGCAGGATACCGAGCGCTTGGCCAAGGCACTCGTTGACGTGCTGGAAAAGCACTCGCCCGATATTCCCGGGCTGGTGCCCGAGCAGTATCGAGACGATGTGCACGAGGCCCGCGAGCTTTTGGCCGCAGCGTCGCTCGCTTTGTTGTCGCTGTATTTTCCCCAGCGCGATAACTGCGCGCACTGCATGGCCATCTTAATTGGCATGTTTGAGCACGGAAGCAATCCGCGCTTTAAGTCGAGCGGTGTGCGCATGTTCGAGCAGGTTACGACAGGTATGAAGTACTCGTCTGAACAAGGTGGATATATTCTGTCTCGCTTTGTGCGAAGCATTGACTACAAAAGACCCTGCGACCACGTGCATCGCGATGGGTCGCGCGGTTTTACGGCGGACGAGGACGATGCCGTCATGTTTTATAAGCGCTATCTCAAGGTGCAGAGACACGTATTCGATACCAGTCCGCGTTTCAACTTTGAGCTATGCGTCAAACGCCCGTTTGAGGCTCTTTCGGACAATCGGGAGAACTTTTATTGCATGGAGGAAAAGATGGAAATCGATTTGGCAACTAAGGTACGGGAGCTCCAGGACCGCTACACCCTCAACTTCGCTCAGGCCAAAGAGTATGACCTGCTCGACAAGCTGATGATTGATGCATTGCTTGCATATCTGCGCGACGGGTCAGTCTCAATCGCGGCGCGCGAGAGCTATGTGGCGCAAACCGAGCGTCTGATTGACGGTGCGGTCAAGTTGCCGTGTGCGACGAGCCCCAAGGAGGGCGCAGACGTCGACCGTATTTCCTAGCAATCACGCAGAACTATCGACAAGAAAGGGGCCGTGCAATGTCGGTCATTAAGATGTACGGCTACGAGGCCGCGCAGCAAACGGAGTATCAGACCAAGAAGTGGGCGACCAAGGAGGAAATGCAGACGCTGTCATCCGGCGATGAGCAGCGCGATGTGATCTTGGCGCAAGGTGCCACGGTGGCTTTCTACGAGGGCGACAAGCACTGGGAGACGAGCGTGTCCAACAATGTGTTTGCCTTTGGCGGTACCGGCAGCGGCAAAACGGCGAGTTTCATTTTGCCCAACCTGCTCAATCACCACGAGTGCTGCTATGTGGTCACGGACACCAAGGGCGAGCTGCTGCGCCGTACGGGGAAGGGCTTCGAGGAGGACGGCTACGAGGTAACGGTTCTCGACACCATCAATCCCGAGCAGTCGTCCGGGTACGATCCTTTGCGCTACGTGATGGATGTCGAGGATATCCCCACCACAGTGGCGTCAATCATGGAGGGGGTCGATCCTGACAGGCGTAGCTTTAGGGACGATCCGTTTTGGGACAATGCGAGCGATCTGCTACTTCGAGCGATTATTGGAATCCTGTTCCTCTTAGAGTGCCTTGCCGGCACATTTGCGCCGGACGGGGATCCCGCAGCTCCGCGACGCTATCTTAAGATGAACAACGTCTTTAAGCTGGCGGCACTCATCAAGGTTACGGGAGATGGCGAGGGACGATTTCCGCTGGATCACCTTGTGGAGCAGGTGGAGTCCAAGGAATTTCTTGGCAAGTATGATTCTGCGAACGCGGACCTGTATGGCGTTGAACAGTATCGTGATTTTCGCGGGGCAGCCGATAGAACGCTTAAGAGCATTCTGATCACGCTTAACGCGACCATCTCGCGGCTTAAGACCCCCCAGCTCATGCGCGTCTTTGAGAAAGACGAGATGCGCCTCGACCGTATCGACGAGGGCAAGCGCGTAATCGATCTTAAGGTGAGCGACAACGACTCGACCAATGCATGGCTTGCGAACGTTGCCCTTAAGCAGCTGTTTAACCTGGCCCAGCGCCGCGCTGATTCCAACCCCAGCGGGCATTTGCAGCGCCACGTGCAGTTTATTCTGGATGAGTTTCCCAACGTGGGCCGCATTCCCGATTTTGAGCGGAGTATTGCGACCGTGCGCAGCCGTGGCATTAGCTTTTTGATGTGCGCGCAATCGCTGAGTCAGCTCGATGGTGCGTACGGCAAATCCGCAGCGCTTACCATCCTCGATAACTGCGACAGCTTGATCTATATGGGCGGCGGCAGCAACATCGCGACACAGGAGTACATAAGCAATCTGTGCGGCGAGTCGGTTCTGGGCACCAATTACGTGGGCGCCGAGCGTACTGCCGTCGATGTGCGCGGTTGCGTGATAACCCCGGGCGAGGTGGGGCTTATGCCGCGTACCGACTGCCTGGTCAAAGTAACCGGCATGCGCCCCTTCCGTGCCAAGAAGTATTTTTGCGGCGACCATCCCAATGCGGCCAAGTGGCTGAGGGATTAGTCCTTGCAGCTTCGCGCGCTCCATCTTGCCTATTTGACCGCACGGCTTCCATTGGCCGCTAGCCGTGCGGCCTCGTTTTACTTCCTTACCGATTCCGTTTAGAAGGGAATTACCATGTCCGTTATGTATCGTGAGCCTAGCATTATCAAGAAGTCCAAGGACGGTCGCGTTGCCGCCGTCGATATGGCAAGTGAGCTGCTTAACAGCCGCGTGCTGCTGCTGGAAGGCGAGGTCAACGATGTGACCTGCAATGGCCTTATTAAGTCCATGCTGGTGTTGGAGCATCAGAGCGCCACCGAGCCCATCACCCTCATCATCAACAGCCCGGGCGGTAGCGTTACGGCGGGGCTGGCGCTCATCGACACCATGCAGTCGCTCGACTGCCCCGTGATCACGGTGGGCGAGGGCGTCGTGGCCTCGATGGCCGCGGTGATCTTGGCCTGCGGCGACCACCGCCAGGTATACCGCCACACGCAAGTGCTCATCCACCAGTTGATGGGCGGCACGGGCATGGCGCAGCAGACCGATATCGAGATCGTGGCCCAGCACACGGCGGCCATGCGCGCCGAGCTGGACGAGCTGCTGGCCGAGCATGGCAACCTGAGCGCCCAGGAGTTCCACGAGCTCACCGAGCGCGACTGCTGGTGCAACGCCAGGCGCGCTCTGGAGTTGGGTCTGGTGGACGAGGCGATTGCTCCGAGTAAGAAGGCGCTCTAGCGGGGCTCATGTCTTGTGGGCATATAGAGCGGGGCGAACGATCGCGTAGTTTAACGGCCAGAAAGAGGTTGAACATGAGCAGGATTTGGGATGTCGACGGCATTGAGTGGGAAGACCTGCCCACCGTGAGCGACCTGCTGTGCGCTGCGGACACAAAGATCCTGGCGCGCGAGGTTGCCCTGCGATACGGCGGCAAGCCGGACGGCCGCGGCCGTGTCGATAACGAGCGCAGCTTAAAGCGCGCCCGCCGCAAGGTCAAAAAGCTGCGCAAGGTTGACCCCGAGCCCAGCGACAATATCGTCCTGCTGCCCAAGCACGTCATCAATCGTCGTGGTGCAGGCCACGGCTTTGGCTATTACGACGTGGAGCCGTGCATCTTTACACGCGGCGGCGTTCAAATGCTAGGTGAGGATGTGCTCGCCAAAGTACGTCCGTGGGAATTGATCTTGATGGATGATGAGTCCGCGAGCGAAATGCTGGGCTATCGCGTATGGCTCGGCGGCGAGTGGGACCTGTGCGAGCGCTACCGCTTTTTGGCCGTGGTGTGCGTTCGCATGCTGAACAGCATCCGGGCGCAAAAGGAGCTGCGCAAGTGCCTCGTGCAGGGCGAGACAGCCTGTGATATGGACGAGGACGAGGCGATCGAAGGGATTCGCCGCGACGTGCTGTATCCCGAGGAAGTGATCAACGCCAAACTCGGCGGCTATTGGGATGCGAGTTTGGGACTCAACCTGCCCTGGAAGAACGAGCACCGGCAGACTTGCACGCGAATCGACAGGGCTATCGATGACCTGTTTTCTAAGGAAACGAAGCGCTGCGCTGCCGAGCTTGGGAAGAAACTTGAGCGAGGGTATGAGGAGCGCAGGGAGGTGCCGTTGTTTCAATCATTCACCGACGAATGAGAAAAAGGCGGCGGCCGCGGTCCCCCGCGGGATTATCCTGGACCTATTACGTGAGCGGTGCGCGGGCGAGGAGCAATCATGGCTGGTCGTGGAAGCAAATGGTCGAGGGAAGAAACCCTTGCGGCTCTGTTTCTGTACCTCGCCCTACCATCGAAAAAGGTTGATGATACAAACGAGGATGTCCAGGCGCTAGCTAAGGCCATTGGCAGAACGCCGGGCGCGGTTGCTCTAAAAATCTGGAACCTTGCATCATTCGATGAGCGTCGACGTGCTCGCGGCAAGGTTGGAATGACCCATGCAAGCAAAATGGACAAGATGGTTTGGGCTGAGTATTCCTCTGCTGGTGATGAGCTTGTCGAGGAGGCGACTGAGGTTTTCCTCAACCGTTTCGATTTTAAAGAACCGCTAAGTGATGAGCTGAAAGAGACGATCGGCTTTGATTTGCCAGAGGGCAAGGAGCGCGAGGCAATTGTTTCGATGCGGGTGAACCAGGAGTTCTTTCGAAATACCCTGCTCGTCAATTACGATTCAAGATGCTGCTTGACGGGGCTAACGAACAAGGCTCTGTTGGTTGCTAGCCATATCAAGCCCTGGAAAGTCTCTGATCCAAAGACGGAGCGACTCGCGCCCGACAACGGCTTGCTTTTGAACGCATTGCACGATAAAGCGTTCGACCGGGGACTAATCACCATTACGAAGGACCTAAAGATAGTGGTGTCTAGCGTGGTCGAGCACGAAACTCCTGAGGACGAGTACTTGTGGCGCTACAACGGAGAGCCGATTACGCTTCCGAAACGATTCGCCCCAAGAGCTGAGTTTATTGAATATCACAACGATATGGTGTTTAAGGGGTAGGGGTCCGTATGGAAAGCCCGAGTTGAAAGCGATTGTTGTTAAGACGTTGCTTAAGCGTCCTCGTTATCCGGAGACATTTTTAGTATTTGAGGGTCGTTATTAATTATTAGGAATGATTTTCGAAGAGTATTGGCTTTATTTGGCTTAACGATGGATATGGGGGTGCGTGCCATGCTTCGCTGCCGATTCTTGGGTTGAGGAAAGGGATATTGATGTGCGCAACGTGTGTTGTGTCCCAGCTAGCGTCTAAACTAAAATCCTTGAGTCTGAACATGGACGGCGCATCGGAGGTTTGATGTCGGTAATTGTTCCCCCCATTAAATGCCAGGGAATTAAAACGAAGCTAGTCCCCTTCATTGAGGAGACAATAAACTGGGATAAGCAGCAGGGGATATGGTACGAGCCGTTTTTGGGGAGCGGGGTTGTGCTATTTAACGTTTGTCCACAGAGAGCGGTGGTCGGTGATCGCAATCAACACATTATTGATTTTTATAGAAGCGTGCAGCGGCATGAAATAACATCAGAGTCTATGCGGGAATACCTTGAACGCGAATCTGTGATGTTGCGTACTGGTGGAGCGGAATACTACTACGAGGTAAGGGACAGATTCAATACAAGTCATTCACCGTATGACTTTATCTTCTTAAATAGGTCCTGTTTTAACGGCGTTATGCGTTTCAATAGGAGCGGGATGTTTAACGTTCCATTTTGCAAGAAGCCCGAGCGTTTTTCCAGGTCGTATATAACTAAGATATGCAATCAGATTGATAGGGTGCAGGCTGCCATGGAAGGCAAAGACTGGGAGTTCAAATCTTGCGATTGGAAAGAGATTATGCGGGCGCCAAGAAAAGGCGACTGTGTTTATCTCGACCCTCCTTATATCGGCCGCGATACAAATTATGTGGGTGAATGGCCAGAGTCTGAAGCTGTTGCTCTGGCTGATGCTGCTCATGCGACTCAGGCGGATGTCTATCTTTCCATGTGGAAAGAGAATAAGTACAGGGTGAATGAGCATATTGAAAACTGTTGGAGTGATTTTGAGTGCTTTGAATTCTCCCATTTTTATCACGTCGGCTCGAAGCAGAGCTTACGCAATTCAATGATCGAAGCGCTTCTCGTGAAGGCCTAAGAAATAACTCTTACTTGGTTCATGTGCTGGAAATGATGATATAGAAGTAGATGGAATAACGTCCCCTAGTCCACCTTTAATCTCGTGTTTCCCTTTCCTTCGTCCACTTTTCTCCTAATAGCCGTTACTTTCTGTCGCCCCGGCTGTCGTTGACGACATCGCCATAGGAGAGAATTCGATCGCGTAGGCTTGAATCAATTTCAATAACGTTTGTTTCGACCCATCTTCTGAATCCCTGAAAGTCGGTGTAACTCTTTTCTTTCGCTGTATATTTTGGATAGTTTCGCCAATAAAGTTCGAATGCATCGTTCCCCATCTTTGAAAAAGGCCCTGAACCCTGAGTGAATGGGCTGATTGAATTCGAGGAAATAGTTCCGATATTTTCGGTATTGCCGCTACCGGTGGTGAAGTCTGAAATGCGGTATTTCTCTTGAATAAAGAATTCAACATTGCTGTAGGGTTCGGGTATTTCTTTTAATTGGTTAAGGGGGTAGCAGGGACGTGCGCTCTCTATTTCGTCGTTTCGGTCGTAGACGAATCCGATTACGTAGTGTTTGCAGAACTGATTATAGGGATAGAGGATGTTCTTCCTCCCATCGCGCAGAAAAGATGCATATGATCCAAGTGTAAATTTATATGGAGCAATGCCTCCTCTCTTTAGGTGCTTTCGATAAGTTGATTTGACATCGACAGCAATTCGATTCCCCTCTTCGTTTTGAGGGGTTAGTGCAAAGTCCGGATAGTAGTTTTGTTTGTCTGGGGTCGTTAGCGTAAACCCGAAGTCGTCGGCAATCTCCTTGAGCAACGGCTCGGTAAGCATCTCGAAAATTCTTCCGAGCAGTTTCGTGTCATATCCGATTGGATAGATGGTTTCGTCGCGAAAAGCAAATCCCTTAGCAACCCAATCGACATTATGCTCGGCTACAGTTTTATTGAATTCGCTAATTAAATCAAACATTGTTGTCTCTATTTCAATCGATGCCTGCAGAGAAATATCGATGGGTCGGTTTGCGTTGATTGTAGCTCGCCAATGAATAAAAACAAGGATGCATTCGGTCGCCTTCGGCTCTGCTCGAGGTGCCAATCAAGGTGATTCAAGTTTGCTGCGAGTGCGCCCTAACAGTCATTACGTCGTATACGAGTTGTGCTAATCTATTTGTGAACGGCGGAGCCCTTTATGGATGGCTTCGCCGTTCACCGTTAAATAGCGGCACTTTCAATCTCTTGGTCATATCGACTGAGTAAAATGTTGATTGTTCAGATTGGAGGCGGCTATGGTTCAACCGAAAATCCAGGGAAATCACCGAGCATATCCAAAGGAGCTGGCGATATATGTCGAGCGTATCCTATTGGAGGAAACTGATGCTGGGCTTGGCAAAGGGTTGAGCGTTTCTGACATAATGGCGGAGCTTAAAGCCCGTTATGGCTATGAAGTTAAGCGCGACACAGTGCAGGGCGTATTGAACGCACTTGTTGATTCTGGATCAAAAAAGCCTTCGCTCTGCAATAATGCGGGCGCCAGTCCGTTAACCGAGATGAATAGTATCGATCTCGACAACAGTTGTCTGAATCCGTTCTACACGGTGATTGCAAGTCGATTGGCTTGTAAGGGCGAGCGGCTGACGAATGGCGATGGGGAATCTGCACCTAAAAATGCGAAGCGCCTGTACAGCATAGAGCGTCAAATTGATAGTGCGCAAATTGAGCATCTGTGCCGTCTCATTGAAGCCTCTACGGGCGTGGGTGGAGCCGACGTACTTGAGCATGCAGTTCTTCGCCTACTGTGCGGCGAAGAAAGACGGCAGATCGAAGATCGTTTGGCTCAAGAAAATGCTCTGCTCAAAAGCGGCAGAATTGCAAATATGGAAGCAACGCTTGCAAATTTGAAGTTATTGGAAAAGGCCATTAGCCAAAGGCAGAGAGTCCGCTTTCGAACTTCTGATAAGGGGCGATTGCATAGTCATACGCCATATCATCTATGTATGCACGATGGCTACTACTACCTGTTTGTGGGCCACAAGGGTGCCGCGAGGTCTTTTGACGCAATTCGAGTTGATAGCCTGCGGGATATAACCATTGCTGGACCATCGGACGATGCAAAAGGTCATTTTGAGGCGATGGCCGAAGAAGCAAAAAGGTTCTCTTGTGCTGGCGTGAACAGGATGTTTAGTGACGACATCGTTACGGTTCACGTAAGGTGTCATAACCAAGCAAAGGAGAAGTATCTTTTAGCCGAATTTGCCGGAAACGATGGGTTTCGGCGCGAGACACAGGACGGGCATCCAAATCCAGAGTATTCGTTTATGGCGTCGTATGATGGCATGAAAACATGGGCAATGAAGTGGCTCGATGTGTTTGAGATACTTCAACCAAAGAAATTGCGCGATGACGTTGTGGACATTATTGGACATAAATGTATCTATGTGAGTGCGAGGACTGATTCAAATGACCCCTGCTGAGAAAAAGCAAGCAATTGGCGATGCGTTAGATTACTGGTATTTGCTTGATTTTTTGAGCCAAGGCGACCAACCCGAAGAGAAAAAGGACCCGCCTAGGCCCAGAAAAGGAATGCTTGATGACTGCTTTGTCCCTGAAGAGCGGGACGACCAGGAGCTAAGGACGCCTTCTGAAGAAGCGAGAGAGCGTACGGATAGTGTCACAAACGGCGAAAACTGGCCGATCTCAACGATTTATTGTCACCTGGGCTCCGTTCCACGCGAAGCGGTCATGACTTATCTTGCAGAAAAACCGGGGAATGAAATCGAAAAAGAGGATGAGTGCATGACGGTTGCACTATTAGGTGTGAGTCCTGATGGTCAATTTGTCAGCTTCGAGTTGTCCTCCTTATTTTGGTGGTTGAAGAGGAACGTCGGGAATAGCCTAAATGCCATCGGTAGCTTTGAGAAAGAGCAGGACGATATTTGCAAGAAGCTCAATCAAGAACTCGTTGGAACAAAGCTGACATATGGTGTCATTAGGGGCATTGTCAATAGTTGCGTCCGGCCAATGATTAAGGGGATAGCCAGCTGCCTTCCCGACGGTGACGGGGCTAAACGTATCAGCGAGTGGTGTTCAAGGCTGCTTGTCGAATATAGAGCAATGAAGCCAAAGGACAGCGGGGACGATGCGTGTCCAACGTTCGACCAATCACTCTGTCACTCATTTTTCGCAAAAGACATTTCCATGATAAATGAGCTGTGCAACAAGTCAGGGTCTTTCGACGATCTTCGTGAGGGATCGCTGTCTCTTGTCGCCGCATACCTTGAAGGTGGCTTGAGGAATGAATCTGCCTGCGGAGAGATCGATCTTCTGGACGGCGAAGACGATGAAGATCTGGCTGATCGTGCAGACTTCTTTTCTGAAGTGTTGGGAGCCGGCGCTACACCTATCGGTCGCTGGCCGAGTAAATACTCCTTGAGTTTGATGCAACAAGTGGCGGTAAATCTTGCGGTTGGTCGTGGCGGTTCGACACGCAAATACCCGGCAAACGACGTTATGTCGGTTAACGGTCCTCCGGGCACGGGAAAAACAACCCTGCTCAAGGATATCGTTGCGGCTAACGTTGTCGAAAAAGCCCGTCTGCTGTGCGAATATGACAAGCCCGATGACGCCTTCGAAGAGGTAGAACTTAGCAAACGGTATCTCAAGTACGCCAAGAATCCTTATCGCTTCAAAGAGGGCAGAACGGGAGATGCGATAAAAAGTCTCAGCATCTTGGTCTGCTCGACAAACAATGCAGCAGTTGAGAACATCGCCAAAGAGCTTCCTGATGGGAAGGCCTTTTTGGAGGGTATTGACGAATCTGAGAAAAAGGAGTTTCTAGAGTCAGATTTGTCCAACATTGTTTGGGGAAAGAAAAACGAGCAGAAACCGGTGGATGATCTCTATTTCTCTTCGGCGCTCGTTGACAATAAAGGCAATCTTCGCGACCCTGCGCATCCTGGGCTTATGGTTGCGGCATGTCTGGGAAACCGTAGGAATATTAATAACTTCAGAGATTGCGAGCTTTCTTCGCTGCAGTTTAACGGCGGGCTGGGAAAGGGCGGACGGTTTTCTGAGGCGAAGAAGCTGTTTCTTGCTCAATACAAAAAGATAACCGATCGATTCAACAGAATGGAGGAGCAAGCAGCCGGGGAGCGCGAACTTCTGAACCGCAAGAAGCATTTGTCCCAATTGAATTGTAGGTGTCAAAAGGACGAGCGAGAGATAGTTGAAGAACTGACAACCGAAACGGTATGTCTGTCTCGTCCTTTTGAAGGCAGTTCCGCAGGTGATGTCCGGAAATATCTTGATGACATTGCGAAGGATACTGCTGATTATGAGGCGAGAAGGAATAGGCTTGAAGCAGAATTGCGCGATGCGGAAGAAAAGGCCAGTGGGCTGATCGGGAGCATCTTCAATAGGGGCCGTTTGTCCGATAGCCGCGAGAAGCTCGATTCCTTTATGCTGCAAACCGCACCGGACCAGAGGCTTGTTGCGCTGCGTACGAAATTCGAGAACAAATACGAAAAACTAGAGAATGAAAAGAAGGAACTATCCTCTTTGTGGGTGAAGATCCAAGGTCAAAAGCGCAACAGAGTTGATGGTGCTGAATCTGTTGAGACGATTAATGGGCATTTTGTCGAGTGCATCTCAAAGGGGGATAGCGAAAGCCGAAAAAAGACTCATCTATATAATCCATCCGATGACCCTGACCTAAAAAAGGACCGCAACCTGCTATTTCTCTATGCATTGCAGGTGACACGCGAGTTCATCCTTGAATCAAAATGTATGCGGAATAACATTGCGCTTCTACGAACATACTGGGGAGCCAAAGACAAGGGCGTCGATTCTGGTAAAAAGGAGTTAATAGAGTTCACGCAAGCCGATAGAAGGAGTATGGCCCCTGCGCTCTTTCAGACGCTCAGTTTGCTTACCCCAGTGATTTCTTCCACGTTTGCGTCGATTGGCCGCATGTTTGAGGACATTCAGATTGGGAAAGACCCTTTATTTGGCCTGCTGATAATAGATGAGGCGGGACAGGCGGTGCCGTATGCTGCTTTGGGCGCCCTTGCTCGCAGTCGACGTGCAATGATTGTCGGTGACCCCTCTCAGATTGAGCCTGTGATCACAGGGGATGTTAAGGAGCTCCGCGCTGTCCTCGGTAAAAAAGTATTACTACCTTATAAGGGGGATATGGCTTCGGTCCAGCGACTTGCCGACGCCGTTAACCCCTATGGCCACCTGCGCAGCAACGGCGAGGATGATCAATGGATTGGCTGCCCGCTTGTGGTTCACCGTCGCTGCATATCACCCATGTTCGATATCTCAAATGAGATCTCGTATCAGGGCTCCATGCTTAACGAGACGGCTAGCCCAAAAAAGGATCTCGCTGACAGCTTTTATCTAAAGTCCTCACAGTGGATCAATGTTACGGGATTTGAACGTGGCAATCGCGATCATTATGTTGATGCCCAGGGCGATAGAGTGTTCGAGATTGTCAAGGACGCTTTTGATAAGGCCGTAGCTACGGCTGAGAAAAAAGCTTGCGAATCGGGCAAGTCCGAGGGAATTGTTATTCCAAGTCTCTATATTATTTCTCCGTTTAAAACCGTTGTCAGGGGGCTTCAGGACCGGCTGTTAAGTGCTAGGACTGAAGTGGCTGACAAAGATGCATGGCAATATTTCGCAAAGCATAATATTGGTACGGTTCATACGTTCCAAGGTAAAGAAGCCCATCAAGTGGTATTTGTCTTGGGGTGTGATACAAGGCGCAGTTGTGAGGGCGCAATCAAGTTTGTAAACCCAAATATCGTGAATGTTGCGGCAAGCCGAGCCAAGTATCGCCTCTACGTAATTGCCGACTATGCAGCGTGGAAGATTAACGAGAACGTTGCAACGATGAAGCGCATTCTCGATACGGCATGGGTTGTGCATTGGGAAAATTACCAGAAAACCGGCGCTATTGAGGAACTCAATGCAGCCAAGGATATGCTGCCGCGAGGAGAATCTCTTCCAAGGGAGACAGCTGGCGCGGACGAGGAACATATCAATGAAGACGACAAGAAAGATGACAATAAAGATGTTTGGTGCCCTGATGTAAACACCGATTCCTATTTGGACAACGTGGGCGAAGCGTTCAAAAGCTTTAATCTGGATGCAGAAGACTGTCGAATCATAGGCTTTTCTTCGCGCGAAGCTCTTCAAAGCGCATTCGCTGATTGCGAGTGCGACCAAAATGGCAAAAATAGGGTGCTTGAGAATATCGAGCAGGGGCTTCTTCTGTGCAAGATATTTGGCATTGGCAGTGTTGGCACCGATAGCGATTCAGATTGCGCATTTTGCCTGCTAATGTTCTGCCGTGCGGCGGAGAGATACTTGCGTTTGAAATTGCTGCCGACCTTGAAGGCCATTGCTCCCGATTATGTTGTTGCAAGAAAGCCACTCAAGGAGCTTGAGGGCCTTAACCTCGGTCAATACAAAAGGTTAATTGAAAAAAAGAGTGAGCTACTGGCATCCTCTGTTCGAGTTGAAAATGCTGAATTGACGCAGGCGTCAAAGGGGGACTGGTGGAGGACACTCGGCGAAACACTGGGTCGATTTACTGAATTTCGTAATAGCGCCTGTCACACCGACCGAAAAGAGATGGTTAGCGCGGGCGAGGTCTGGCTGGCGCTTCGATGCCTTTTCGTTGCTTTTCAGCTTGATGAATCTGGTCATAAGAGTGTGGAAATCATGCGAGAGGGTATTGCTTACGAAGCGGCTTTTGCGGGGGCCGAGCGTTTGCCGGTCTGTTACTCAATGGATCAGGCAAGCGCTAAGGGCTATGCCTCGATTTCGAAAATACTGAGAGAGGGTGGCTCAGGGATTAGGGCTGAAGATGCCAACACTATTCTGATGGAACAAGGGTATCTGCGACTTTTCGATGAAGGCGAAGAGAGCGTACAACAATGCAAAGTTCCGTCCGCTAAAGGCTTGGGGCTGGGCGCAGTCTTTGTGTGCGGAGAAAAGAACGGCGACGTATTCTACTACGCGCAGTATCCCCTGGCGAAAGCCAAAGAGATATGCGACCTATTTGAATCTAAGTCGTAATTTGGCCCAAGGCTAAGTGCGCTTTATGGTTTAACCCGCAATCTACCGCTATATAGCGGTAGATTGCGGGTTGCTTTTTATCTCTTTTCACTATTCTGCAGGTGTCAGTTGTTCGAAGGGAGATTCAAAGATGCTTGAGTCCGATTGTATTTATATTTGCGACGAGTCGAGTGAGGCGGATCTCACGTGCACGCTTTTGCAGATGAGGCAGATAGTTGACGAGGCAATTGATCTTGCCTATGAGCTCGAGGACTCCTCTGTTGCTTACAAGGGAGTTGTTGACGGCTTGTTGGCCACGTGGGAGTCGTTGTGCTACCGCAATGCCGCTGTCCATGAGCTTATTCAATCTGTTCTGCTTGAGCGTAATGAGATCCTGCGATTTGATGAATTACAGATGCGTAATGATGAAGTACCCGAGCGGCCAATATGCCGATAGCAACGTTTGTTTGTCTCTGAGGGCAACAGTCTTGTTCAATCCCTCGAAGACAGTGTTTTCTTACATTAGCTTGCGAACGTAGCCTTCTTTGAAAGGAAGATCATGAACACTTCTATCCAAATTTCGGCCAGCACCGTTGAAGCTTCACCCCGCACCGCCAAGGGCGAGGTCGTCAAGCTCGTGCAGGGCGCACCGCTTATTGTCGTTGCTGCGGTTGCCGTTGCCGGCATCGCCTCCGTCGCCGCTCCGTTTTGTGTTTGGAAGGGCGAGGTCGCGCTGTTTCTGAACGAGTCGTTCCACACCAACTGCTCAGTTTCTGCGATCGCGGAGTACGCGTCAGCGGCACCCGGGTCCGATTGGGCGTCGCTGCTCGTGGCCGTGCTCATCGCGGTCTACCCTGCCTACCATGCCGTCTGGCGCGTTCGCGAGGGGTTTGGGCTCAGCTGCAAAGCTCCGGTGTTCAGCAGGCGCGTGTCGCGCTCTCTTGCCGCGGTAAGCGCCTGCCTGCTGCTGGCGATGCTGTTCATGGGCTATGGAACGAGTTGGCTCATCAACGGCAGCGCGATGGGTGACCAGAACCTTGTTGAGTCGGGGCACAATGTATGGACCGTTTCCATCATGATCATGCTGGGCTGCGCCCTGATGTGCCTGTTCAAGTGGTTCCTTGCCAAGGGCCCTGGCCGTAATTTCGGCAGCGGCTTTGCCGTCGAGCTTGTCCGCCTTGCCGACGTCCTGCTGAAGCGCGCGAGCTCGAACCTGGTGTTGTGCTACGTGGCCGAGCTGCTTGCCTGCCTGCTGGCGCTGGCCTTCATTGCCGTGGCCTATGTCGTCGCGAGCGTGGCCATCGCGCTTGCGTTCGCGGCCGTAGCCTTGGTGGTGTGCCTTGCCGGGATTCCCATTATCCTTGCTGCCTCGTGGCGCAGGTAGCGGGGCGATCATGCGAGTTCTTATCGCAGCGTGAGAAGAACTTGCAGAAATCGCAAGTTCTTTTCACGCGATGAGAAAAACTTGCAGATTGGCGCGAGGACGACGTCCCTCCGCGCGAGCGCGGTTTCGATATTGGTCATTAATGTGTCCGAACGATTGATTGGAGACAAAATGTATCCGGACTATGAGTGCAACAACTACCCCATGAGCGTTACGGATGAGGATGGTCCGTTCCTGATCATGGAGGCGGAGCTGTCTGGCGATGTCGAGCTCAATGATGAGTTTAAGAAAGACGCCAGCTATAGATATTCGTGTGCGACTGTTTCTGCGGCGATTGATCTTTGCAAGTCAATGACGGACGGCGATGCCGATCCTTGGTATGAAAGTTGGGAGAAGGCGGTTGAGCGTTATCCGCTCGAGAAATGCGAGGATGCGACAACGCTGTATTGGATTGAGCCGACCGATCCGCACAAGGCGCTGTGCGCCTTCCATCCCCATCCCGATCTTGAGCGGTACGTGGCTGAGGCAATTGGCGCCGTTGACACCTATCTGCTGGAGCGCGAGTACTGTCCCTTTGCGGTCAGCCACTTAGATCTAAAGGATGTTGACGTCCTGCTCAGCGCCGCTTGGGGATTGGCTCGAGTCCTTAAAGATATTTGGGGAACTTGCGACCCTGATGTTATGGAAAAGATTGAGGATGCTACGTACGGTGCGCATATAACGGTTAGGGACCTGATCGCGGGCGAAGAGGCAGCCAAAGTCAGCGCAAAGTCCGATGACAATTTCTAGCCGCCGCGCTGAATGGCGCGCCTGATTGACAGGCCGTCGGAAAAGTCCGGACAGTCTGCCAATCTCGGTCGCTACATCGTTCCCTTGCTCGCAGCGTAATGTTCCGCCTGCTTAAGGGCGTCCTCGTAGGCGCGCTGCTTTGCTTCGTACTCTAGCGCGTAGCGCTCCTGCTCCGCTCGCCCGGGAACAGGCACGGTCATGCTTCGCAGGTCCATTGGGGCAAGTTGCACAAGCGCGTCTCCGTGCGAGGTGTCCGCCAGTTTCTTCTGCCCCTCATCGGACGACAGGTATGCCAGGACAAACTGGGCAAGCAGCTCGTCCTCAAAGGTAGCGCAGAACATGGCGTCGCAGGGGACAATGCTCTCAAACAAAAGACCGCGCTCCACGGGGCGCTCAGAACCGACAGAAAAGTGGCCTGGCGTGATGAGGGCAAGCTTGAATGGAGGCCCGACGCGTGATATGAGAAGGCTCGCCTCGCGGGCGTCGATCGGTTTGGCCTTCCGAAAATCTTCGTAGTCTACACGGCTTACATCGTAGATATCTGTATCGGGGACACGCTCAAGTACATCTTCTGCGGCAATGATTGCGCCATCATGAAGATGCTTTAGCGACAGGTAGTAGCAGTCGTGCTGTTGGTAACTGTCTGTCGGATCTGATTCGGGCAGTTTGGTTACAACGCTGCGGGCGGTGCCGCGGTAGATTGGCGCTAGCGACCCAAGGGGGATGAACATTCTCTCGTCGAACGATCCGCTCTTTGTATTGGGTAATAGGGGATATATGCCGTTGCCCTGATCCTCGAGCCGATGCCAATAGACTGGATTCTTTTGATCGCCGTAGGCTCGGTCGACGGAATCGAGGAGCTGGTGCAGAATCTCATCGGTCATTTGCTTGTCGTCAAAGCTCCTGCCGTCAAAAAGGAAATACGGATCATTGGGCTCGCCGTCGCCAATAAAGAGCAGCGCGCGACCCTCGGCCTTTTTGGCAATGGTGTTGGGAAGAAGCACAATGCTCTTTAGCAGGCCGAGGTCACAAAGAAGGCGACGTCCATCTACGGCTCGCGCCAGATTGAACAGACGGTCCGAAATCTGAATGACGGCCGTGGCATGGGACTGAGAGCAGGCAATGGATGCCGCAAGAAAGATGTAGTACCACTCAGTGACCGAAAGCAGATCGGGGATGCCTGCGCTGCGTTGCAGCTGCTTCGAGCGCGTTCTGAGGAAATCCAGGACTCGCGCATTCGCCGCATCGATAGATGCCGGGAATTGGGATAGCGGTCGTAGCTCGGGGGGCCTGCAGTAAATGAGTGCTGATTCGTACGTGTGAGAGGCTGCGTCCTGCTCGTAGTCGTATAAAAAGATATTCTCCTCGATGGCAGTAAACGTCGACGTCGGGACTTTGACTCGGTTTTTGCAAACGCAAGCGGGCACATAATCCCATTCGTCGGTTGCTTCGTTGTAAACGCGGTCCTCAAACTCAAACGAGGCGGCCGAAGGTCGCTTGAGGTCAATCCCCAAAACAGACCACGAGGGGCCATCGACGTGCTCGCTCGAAAACTCAAAATCGCGACAGCACAGTTCAATGAGCCTTTTCGTTCTCGACGAAGGCTGATATTTCTCGACCATATGAGACACAAGATCCGATAGATATCGGCTCATATATGGCTTGAGATCTTCGTTTAAGCGAAGAGTTGCAAATTCTGCTTTAGTTTTGAGCATGCGCACCTCCTGCATATTCCCTATATTGCGCGGTTCGCTGACTGGCCCGTCGCGGCTCAATTGCCTTCAGTCTACAAGAAGAGCAGTTGCGGCGTTTTTCAGACGGGGCACTCAAATGAAAAAGAAAAAAATCGAATGGTGCGTATGAGGCCGTACGCATTGGGTAATATTTCGCTAGATACTAACACTAAGAGATTTGCATATCTCCTAGTTGTATCAAGCTACAGTGGATAAACCAACTAGTTGTTTCAGCAACGAAAGGACAGCTAATGAACGGATACGACATGTACAGAATCGAGCCGGACGCCCCCAAGAAGCCAACGGCGATGAATATTTTCGGCATGATTCTGCAAACCGTCTTTGCGGTTGTACTCTACGTGGTCGCCATCGACATGATGTGCTTGCTGACGACGTGGCTCGGCGGGTTTATGTTCGAGATTAGTGAGAGCAACACGGTGATCCCGCTCCATTCATGGCGCCTGGTGGCGTTTAGGGTGTACTGGGTTGTGCTGGGCGCGGCGTTTGTTGCGGCGCTTGCCCACAAATGGATCGTGCTGTTAACGGGAGGGCGCGAATCCGACATGTGCGAGCTGCTCGGTGCAATCGAGAGCGCGGGCGCATTTGTATCCGTCGTCTGCGCGATCGTCTGTTTGCTGGGCTATACCGCGGCATTTGATTGTTGGGCTGGCGTCACCGGAAAGATGGCTTCGGATTCTCGTGCAAATGATTACCTGCTTTGGGCGGTTGTCTTAACCATCGGAACGATTGTCGAGTGGCGAATTGTCGAAGGGGTCCTTAACGCTCTATTTCCCGATGAGCACAAGTTCCACGGGCTTCGCTTTGCATCCGCCTGCGTGGTTACTCCTCTGCTTGCGCTTGTACCCACCACGCTGGTCATCATCGTGTGCGCGCTGGTGGTGGGCCTTTTTGCCGGGATTCTGTTTGCATCGCTTGCGATCCCCGTGGTTATCACGGTTATTGGCATTGCCATCGCTATGAGTCGCTAACCCACAACGCAATCCAAATATCTCGCATGAAGAAAGGAACGACCATGTCGGTATTCTCTAACGCTCAAAAGCTTCTGCTGCTTGCCATACTTACCGCTCTTATGGCTGGTGCCCTGATGTACGAAGTGTTGCATCCCACACTGTTTCCGCTGCTCAAGCAGGGCATTTTGCAGCTGCTCTACCACATTCCGGTCTTTACCCAGCCGGGCAACGTGATCTATCTGGAGTCGGCGACATCGCTGGCACTGTAGTGGTTTAAGGGCTCGGCCCACATCGAAGGAAAGAAAACCAATATGGAAAGGAAGGCGCCCATGACTCAGAAGCAGTATCGAAACATCGATCGCTACCAGGACTTGCTCAATCGAATTGCGCCTACGCGTCTGGTGGAGCAGACGCGTCAGAGTGTTATTGGCCACGAAGGAAGCTTGGAGGCCTTTGTGACGGCGCTGAGCTTTGAGGTCAACCGCTGCGTGATGTTGGCACGCGGCGCCGACCCGCGCGACGTTCTTTCGCCCGCTGCCATTTTGGTGATGGGCTCCACTGGCACGGGAAAGACCCACACCATCAAGGCCGTGGCGGATGCCGCGGGGCTCAAGCTGTTTGTGTTCGATGTCTCCACCATGACGGGCGAGGGCTGGCGCGGTGCCAGCATGAGCAACTGCCTGTCGCAGGTCGCGGACTATCAGGCTGCCAATCCCGGCGATATCTGTTTGGTGCTCTTTGACGAGTTTGACAAGGCAGTTCGTGCCGAGCCCGATGGGGGCGAAGTTGCATCAAGCTTTAGTCCATCGCAGTCGTTCCTTAAGCTCTTGGAAGGCGGGGAGATGCCGTTTGAATGCGATACCTCCAAGAGTGCGGCCATTAAGACGCTCAACCTCGATCAGGTTGTTTGCATTTTGGGCGGCGCCTTTATGGGCTTGGATGCTCTGGTGCGCAAGCGCCTGAGTGACAAGTCTGGCACCACGGTCGGCTTCGGATCCTCGTATGCCGCCGTGTGCACCGCCGCAAAATCGGCAAACGAGCTGCGAGACAGTGCGACCATCGAGGATGTTGAGACTTGGGGTATTATGTCCGAGCTGTGCGGGCGCATTGGCTCGGTGATTAACTTTAACGCCTTGAGCGTGGACGATCTGGTCCAGATTGCGTATGAACAGTACCTACCCAAGCACAACAATATGATGGGAAATGGCGCCAAGATGGAGCTGACGGCAGATGCTGCTCGCCTTGCGGCGAAGCGCGCGGTTAAGGAAGGTGCCGGCGCGCGCGGCATGCTCCGTCAGCTGCGTCCCCTTATGATGTACGCCTGGAGGGACATGCGGGAAGATACCTATATTTCCCGTGCGACCTTGGTCGTGAGCGACGGGGAACTTGCGGTTGCGTACGAGCGCTCTCATGAGCCGCGGGGTTTTTTGCAGGAAGAGATGGGGGAGAATTCGCCCTTTCTGAACGGGAGGGAGATTGAAGCCCTGGCGCTGGTGAACAGCTGGATGGAGCATGAGGACAAGGACGAGCATAGGCCGTATCAGCCCGAGCTTGCTTGGCTGGCGGATTTGATGGACGGCTCGGCGCTCGACAAGATCGTGCAGGGCGGCAAAGCATTCGATCTTGCTGGGGTCTTGTTGCGCGGCGTTCCGTTTGATGGGCCGGAGCGCATTGCCGCCCACGAGCTGCTTAAGGCGTGCGCCTGCTACAACGACGTGCTCTATGCCGATCAGGACAAGTATCGCAACCTTGCCCAGGTGCTTATGCTCACCAAATTGGTGTACAAAAAATCGCCCGATTGCTTGCTGAGCCCGCTCGATGTGGTTATGAACGGCACGACTACGGGCAACGGTTTTCAGGGTCTTGGCGAGTGGGTCGATGCCATGAGCAGGTCCGAAAAGCCTTCGTTGGAAAAGTGGCAGTACCTGGCGGCCGGGGAGGCCCTGCGGATTTACGACCACTTTAGCAAGCGCCCCGACCAGGTTAAGGAGCTTGCCGCCAAGGTGTCCCTGATGCGTGTCGCCCTTGCAGTGATGGACGTTGAGGAGCGTGAGGCATTGGAGTGCGATCTTAAGAAGCTGCTCGCTTCGTGCGAGTAATCGCCGACTGTTTCTCTTTCTTTTCTTTCCCTTTCTCGGCGGCATAGACGCCGCCACCTCAACCACCTCGCGTGAGTTTTTGTCCGCACGGGATGGTATTCAACACATGCAACAACTAAATCGGAGGTTTGACCATGGCTACGTGGGAACTCAACTGTCAATCGATGCTGTCGTCTGCGGGCGACAAGGAGCTTGCTCCCTATCTTGCACGTCAAAAGGCGATGCGCGAGTTTTTTGAGCGTGCGCTGTTTGTTCCCCAGGATCAGGACGGCGCTAAGGACCAGGACAACAACGGCCTGTACTTTTTGGGCGCCACGACGGGCTCGGGCAAAAACTACACGGCCGAGCAGGTCACGGCCGACCTGATTGCCGGCGGCTGGGATGAGTCGGGCTGTTTTAACAAGTGTCCCGGCCGCCGTACCTTGGTGTTTGTTGTTCCGGGTAAAGACAATCGCGACAACTATGTTGCAAGCGTGCGTGAATTGTTGGCTGGCCAGGGCATGAGTTGTGATGAAGCGGCACGCATGGTGTTCGATCTTCCGCGCGCGGGCGAGAACATTCTGAATTGGATTGAGGCCACCCGCGGCAAGGGTGCCGTGGGCGTGCGCGAAATCTCGTGTCCCATCGAAGCAGATGACGAGAGCTCTCATCGCGTCATTAAGCGAGCATGGCGTAACACTATGGAGGTTGCCGATAACCTTCTGCACATTCTTGATACAAAGAAAAGTCTGGGAAACGTTGTCGATTGTCTGACCCCCAGCCTGTGGGACAAGCTGTCGTTAGCCGATGCGAGCCTGCGTTGGGCAGTGAGTTGTGAACTCAAGAACATTACGCGAGGCATGGAGGTAATCCCTCAGATTTGGCCATCTGCGCTGCTCAACGACGAGAGCATGCCACATGTGATTGCCCTTACACCCCAAAAGCTCGTCAACAGAATCGATACGGTGACCGGTCCGGGCGTTGTGCTCTTTAACGCGGCGGCTGCAGAGAAGTGCCTATTCATCTTTGACGAAATCGACCACATGAAGGCTGACATGCTGTCGACGCTGACGGACGACCCCGTGACGTTTCAGCCGGATGAGGCGCTGCGCATCCTTGATCGTCATTTTAACGGCGGCGTGGTGGACCCCTTGCTGTTGGGAAATCGAGATCAATGGATGGCGGTCTACACACACGCTTCTACGTCGGGCGATCACAAGGGGTCGAATGCCGAGAGGAACAGGGTTTCGCGAGCGAGCGTAGAGGAAGCTGCCGAAGGAATCGCCAAGGATGCCGAGAATATTCAAAAGGCACTCGCCTCCTGCATTAAGGAAATGAAACTGCGCCCGCCTTTTGCGCTGTCTGACGAGGCAAAAGACGAGCAGCTTGCCGGTCGTCGTCTGTTTGGCAGTGATGATGTCTCGGTGGGCGATAACTCGGTAAACCCGTTGTGCTACAAGCTCAATGAGGACGGTACCCGCAATATGATTACGGCTCATGGGGCGAATGGACAGCAAACCGTTAACAAGGCGGTTCGTCGTGCGCGCGGCGTCGTTAGGATGGTAGTAGGTCACCTTGCCATCTGCGCCAGCCTTATGGATAGCCTGTATTACGGCAGCATTTCGTACAAGGACGATCTTTCGCGCAAGAACATCATCGATGCGCTGGGCATTAGGAACGACCAAACCAGTGAGAAATGCTTTTGGAATGCGTTGATGATGGCGCTGTTCTTTAAGAACCGTAAGAACGACGATATTGATGCAGCCGATGACTCGATGTATGCGCATGGCGTTGACTACCTAGTAATGGAAACCACACTAGACCATATGTTAACCACGTACCTAACCAGTCATGGCATTGAGCGCATGCCCGAGGCATACTTGGCCTCCATTGCTGCCAAAGCGCCCTGTGTGTGCATGAGCGCAACATGGAGCGCGCCGACCGTAAAGAACTTTAACCTGGATTACCTCGATGAGGTTCACGGCGTGGTTCGCAAGGATATGTGGATCGGCGAGCTCAACCAAGAGATCGTACGACAGACCAAGCTGTTTAACAAACGGGCGGCAAAGACGTACGACATTGACGTTGCTTGGGTTGACGAGGACAAGAATCTTGCCGGTATGGCTGCGTTGGCCGGCGGCGCTTTTGGCGGCGCAATCGTATCGCCCGACGAGACGTACGGGCGCGCGATGGAGTTCTTTGGCGGAATTGGCGTGAGTGAAGGTCTTGCGGTGCGTCTGCGCCGAAAGGTTGCCGATAGGGTGGGCACGAGCGATGCCAAAAGCATCGAGTTTGAGCTGGAACGCCTGAGTAAAGCGCTCGTTGCCGTGAGCGCCTGGGCGCGCGGCGTCGCGCGCAACGAACAGCAGGCGGGTGCCGTTTTTACCACCCGTCACATGGGAAACCATGGCGACTTTAATAGTTTGGCGCTGGATCTTGGCCGAGAAATCGTTGCCGAACTGGTGATTCGGAACGTTAAGCGTCCCGAGGCGTCGTACGAGGAGTCGCTCGCGGAGGCCAAGGATATGGTGCCGTGCTTTAACGCTGCAGAATGGGATACCGGCTGGGACGATACTCAAAAGCGCCTCGAGATGGGCCAACCAACCCTGATGTTCATCAATTTGTCGGTGGGCGGTTTTTCAAAAAATCTCAAATACAAGGTTCCGGAGAGCCTGTGCCGTATGGTGCGACAGGTTGATTGCGGCTTTGAGAGCATCGACTGCCGTCCCAAGATGGATCTTGACTTTCTGTACATTGAGTCGCCCACAAGTCGCTTGACCTGGGGTGTTGAGGTTGACTCAACGAAGTTTGTCCAGCAGGCGCTGCTCGGTGTGATCGAGCAAGAGGAGCTGGTGGCGCGCGGAGAGGTCCCGTTTACTCAAAAGCGCCGCAACGTACGACTGTTGCTGTCCGGAGCCAAGCAGAGTCTGCCAGTTCGCGACACCCTCTCGTATCAGGTCGAAGGTGCCCGCATTGTGGCGCAGGCGGTGGGTCGCTTGATGCGTACGAGCGTAAAGATGCCGCACGTGCAGGTGATGCTCGATCGCAAAATCGCCGGCGATTGCGACTTTTCGTTCCTGCACGATTTGCCGATGGGCTACGAGCTGGAGCAGGTGGTTGGCGCCTGCGCGGCCGTCAACAATCACATGGCGGACAAGAAGCAGCACGCTGCTAACAAACAGCAGAACCTTGCTGCCTTTAGGAACAACCTGGCGAAAGAGAAGCACGAAAAGCTGGCATGGAAGGTTACCTCCCTCGATGCGCGCGAGGAAGATCTGGCCGCCTTCGATGGCGAGCGCGACTTTTATCTGCATCATTTTTGCCTGCCGTGGGAGGACCTCGCAAGCTATCCTGCGCGCAAAAGCACCGCACTGCACATGCCGTTTGCCGCGAGTGGCTATGCGTATGCGCAGGGCGGAGCGTGTAAGGTGCCGCATTTTGAGTTTCCCAGCTATGAGGGTGAACCTGTCGAGCAGATTGCTGCCCGCCTGGAGGAGCGCTGCCGCTATAACGAGGGCCTTGAGGGCGCGAAGGTTCGCCAGGTAAGCCAGGCGGCGGCCCGCGTGCCCGAGTTGCTGTCGATTCGGGAGGTGCGCGAGCGTTGGTCGCACGACGGGGTGCCTGCGGCGCTGCAGCCGGCGGCGACGGCGCACATGACGCCCTATATGTTCCAGGCGGTGTACCTGGGGGGACTGGGAGAGTCTGCTGGTAGGGCCGTCTTCGAGGCGTATTATGACGGCCGCTATTCGCTTGCTCGTGGCGATGCGGCCCATGCCGAGACGGGCGGCGATTTTGAGGTGCTCGATGCCGCTGGCAACAAGACCGGGGTGTGGATCGATTTTAAGCACTATCGCATCGGCACCTACGAGGCCTACAGGCGCAGCGGCGGCGAGACTACGGATGCCGAGTGCTTTAAGGCAAAGGCTCAAAAGGTTGGGGCAAAGCGCCTGCTGATCGTGAATGTTTTGGCCGATGAGGCGGCGCTGGAGCTTCGTCAAAAGCCAATCGATGACGTGGGAATGGTCTACTCCTTCCCCTATATGGCAGCTGATGGAGCAATCAGTCTGGAGATGATGGAGGCGATCGGCCGTGCAATCGAAGCATAACCAGCCGTGTGGCCTGGGAGACATCGCTGTGTCCGAGCTTGTGTTGCAGCTCGATGCCGCGGCTGCCGAGAAGCGCTACTCGGTCTTTTGGTGCAACGTTGGCGATGCAGGCAAGCATGCCGTGGCGGACTTTATGGCCGATGTGTGCCAGACGGGCAAGGTCGTGGCGCTCACCCAGCTCGAGGACAACCGCGTCTTTCTGATGGTCAAGGCGGGCGCGCAGACGGGCGACCTTAACGCCCCGCTCGCCCATGAGCAAATGGTTCCGATTAAAACTCATTGGGACGAGCTGGAAGATTGCGTCGTGTTGCGCCTGCTATTCAACTCTTGCTCGCAGTTTGAGGGGGTCGAGGACGAGATTCCCAATGACACGGGACACCTGTATGTCATTAGTGCCAAGGGCGACCGCCGCGACGCCATTGAGGAAGCAGGAACGGGCCCTGCCAAGATTGAGACGGTCGAGACTGTTATCAACGAGGACTGCACCTTTGAACTTAAGATCCGAACGTTTGCCAAGCGGCGGGTGCTCATCGGTCGTGCGGCAGGCGACAAGCTGGAACTCGAGAAGATCAACAGCCAGGTGGGTTACAGGCTGTCGCCTGTGGCTACGGTGGTGCTGGCTCACGGACAAAGCGATGAGTATATCCTGCGCCGTGCCAAGGGCGATAAGCCGTCCAAACGCCGTGACCTTACGTTTTCTGCCCAGGCGGAAAAGGTCGCCTATACCAAGAAGGGAATCCTGTACCGAGAGCTGCAGATTCTTGAGCGTCGGTACAGCGATTTTGCCCAGATATCGCTCAGGGAGTATCCGCGCAAGAGCTTCTACGAGGTTCTGAAAAGCGACCGATACGCCCATGTGGTTGCGGAGCGTTCGTTGGGGCGGCGGGTTGTGGTTTCGTTCGCGGGTGACGGGCTTGATAGGGTAGCGCGCCAGTTGGCCGATCGGCTCAACGATTCCTCGTGGGGCGTGCGCGCGTCGTATGGCGGCAGGGCTGTTGATCCGCTGGCGTGGAATATCGTTGTGGTAGCCAACGAGGTCGCCGAGGACGATGGCTATGCTCTGCACGCTGGCGTGGTGGAGCAGCATGTGACGCCGGATGTGTGCGAGCCGCTGGTTAAGGCGATGCCGAATACAAAGGTACGGGGCGCACAGGAGGGAATCCTGGGAGCCATGCTCAAAGAGCTGCTGGTAAAGCAGAACGTCGTCGACGGACGGATGCAGGCGTTTGACCTTGGCTCTTTTGGCGTTGAGTCGGTGACGGTCTGCGGCGTGGTCAATGTTCCGCGTAAAGAGGAAGACAAGATTGAGCTGGATGCGCGCCTTGCAACGCTAACGATTGGTGCTGACGGGGCCATGGACTACACCTCGCATTCCATCGAGGATGGTCCCGTGGACGAGATAGAGCTTGAGCTGTTGACGGCCGACGGCAAGCTCGACAAGGATGCCTATATCTTTGACGTGCGGGCAGGTGGACAGTCTATGCTCGCGCGCGTGCGCGATACGGGCTTGACGACCTTCTCTAACAACTTTGCGACCTTGGTGCGCGATTACCAGCTTACGGGCAAAGCGGGCCGTAAGAAGGAGTTTTTCGAAAGCTACAACTCGCCCTATTACGGCATTGGAACGTTTGAACGTGCAGGGATGACCTGCTACTTTGTGGGCGTCAACAACGGCACCAAGGAGGACCTGGCGACGGCGATTCATGTGCGCTCGATTGAGGTGCTCGAAGGCGACGATCTGTCCGAGCTGCTGGTTCAGCTGGTCAATGTGGGGCTTTCGCGCCACGGAGCTCCCTCCAGGTGGCCGATTCCGGTGAAGTATCTCAACGAATGTGCCGCGCGTGAGGGCGCGGCGGGGGAGCCTGGTATTTGCTCGTGAGGAAACAGAGGAAACAGATTAGCTATAAGCGCTAGAAAAATAAAAATGTTCTTGCAACATGCAAGCAGAGCGCATATACTACAGTCATAGCGTATGAGATGGGGTCTCTAAAAGAGGCCAAGCACAGCAATTTGAGTTTATGTGGACGGGACTTGAGCATGAGCACCAGCAATTTCTCCTTTAACAACGGCAATATCGATTTCATTAATCTCGAGACCATTTATGGCCGTACTGACCGTTCTCGCACAGAGAACTGGCCTGTATGCCTAGGTGAAGAGGCGCCAAGTGGCGAAGATCTCGAGTATTTGGATGAGATTGAGCGCGAGCGGAACTATGAGTTTGGCTTTTGCGAATGCCAGGTTCGCCGCGATTCAAATCGCTCAATTTAATTACCCCGTTATCACCTCTTTTTTAATGGGGCAAGTTGGATCGACTATCTGTGTCAAACAACGGCTCACCGTGGGAAGGAATCGACAATGAGCAAGAATATGAACAAGGACATGGACGGCAAGGCTTTGGGTAAGGCCAAGGCGGCTGGACGCGTGGTGACGGTTGCTGCGGCGACGATTGCCATGACGGGCGGCTCGATGCTGTCGCCCCTGGTCGCGGTGGCACAGGATGCGGATGGCGTTGGCGCCACGGGTGCAACGGCTGCGGTGATGTCGCCGCTGACGAGTACTGCGGCCGCCGGTACTGGCGCGGGTGCCGTGTCTGCAGCGCAAAAGGTCGCCGACCTGCAGGCTGCAGTTGATGCGGCGCGCGCTAAAGCTGCTACCGCCAAGGCCGATCTGGAAGCGGCTGCCGCTCCCTACGATGCTGCCGCCGTCAACCAGCAGCAGGCGCGGGGCGCCTATGACGCGGCCCGCGGTGCGAGCGATAGCGCGGCCTCCGCTGCTTCGGCCGAGCTGGAAAAGCAGCTGGGCGCTGCGCAGGACAAGGCCGATCAGGATGTCAAGGCGTTTGAGGACGCTCAGGCTGCGCTCGATGCTGCCAAGAAGGAGCTGGCGGACAAGGATGAAGCCCTGACTGCTGCCCAGAGGGCATCCCGTGATGCCCAGTCTGCGCTTGAGGCCGCACAGGCTGCTGCATCCGATGCTACGCCCGAGGCTGTAGCTGCCGCCCAGGCTGCCGCAGGGCAGGCTGCGAGTGACCTGGAACAGGCGAAGCAGCAGGTCGTTGATGCGCAGGCCAAGCTCTCGGATGCTCAAGACGCTGCCACTGCCGCCGCTGCCAAGCAGCAGGACGCGCAGGGCAAGCTTTCGGCAGCTCAGCAGGCAAAGGCCGCGGCAGATGCGGACGTGGATGCCGCGCAGACGAGCTATGACGCGGCCAAGGCCGATCTGGATCGAGCCGAGCAGGGCGCCGCGGGCCCGGAGTACGAGGCCGCCAAGGCAAAGGTGGCTGCTGCGTCCGAAGCGCTGACGGCCGCCAAGGCCGCGCAGTCGAAGTGCGAGAGCGAGCTTGCTGCCGCTGAGCAGGACGTTGCCGCCGCCGAGGGCGAGGTTCAGACTGCTCAGCAGGCAGTTGCCGATCAGCAGCAGGCCGCTGCCGATGACCAGTCAAAGCTGGATGCCGCCGCTGCTGCCAAGACCGCTGCCGACGCCGCTCTTGACCAGGCCAAGACCGATCATGCCAGTGCGCTCACGGAGCTGGCCGATGCCCAGGCCAAGCTTTCGGCGGCCAAGGACGAGAAAGACGCTGCCGACAAGGCGCTCGATCAGGCGAAGGCCCAAAAGCAGCAGGCCGACCAGGCTGTGGCTCAGGCCCAGGCAAAGCTCGATGCCGCTCAGGCAACGGCGAATGCATCGGCGGAGAACTACCGCCAGGGTGCCATCGCATTCTTTAAGAGTGTGGGTGCCGACGATGCGGCGGATATCATCCTCAACTGCAAACTCGCTGGCTACAACAAGGTGGGCGAGGAAGTCGACGCGACGAGCCTGACCAATATGAAGCAGGCGGTTGTGTGGCTCAAAGCGTGCAACGAGTATCGCGCAAGCGTTGGCCTAGGCGAGCTCAAGGTGACATATGCCATGATGGCGACCGCCATCGCCGACGCGAACTTCTCCGATACGAAGGTCGCGCACGCTCAGCAGTTTAACGTGGGCGAGAATGTGGCGTGGAACTACGGAAGCAATCCGTTTAAGCAGTGGGTCGATCAGGAGAAGGCCATCTTTGATGCTGCCGCCGCCTCGCTGGGCGCGTCGGGCCTTACGGGAAAGGCCGCTTACGATTTCTATGCAGCGCATAGCTCCCAGATTGATAACTACGCCGCACTGCACGGTGGACCAAACCCTTCGGTCGGACATTACATCAACGTGATCAACCCCGATTACACCGTGACGGGCATGGGCGTTTGCACGCGAGGGACGCTGTACGGGAGTACACAGGCGCAAACATTTGTATATTCTGGTCAATGGTATAAGCCGTATAACCTCAATCCGATGACGGTTGCAGAGTATGAGGCTGCGTTGAATGCGTGGTGTGACTCGTTGGCAAATCCCGAGCAGGGCGTGGATGCGGCACGCAAGGAGCTTGCTGTGGCGCAGGGCGTTGCCGACGATGCCGGCAGCAAGGTGAGTGCAGCATCGCAGGCCGTTGCAGCAAAGCAAACCCAGGTTGAGCGCGCTGCCGCTAACGTTGATGTCGCGGCAACCAAGGCCTCGGAGGCCCAGGCTGCCGTGGCGCAAAAGCAGGCTGCAGCTGACGCCGCCGCGCGTGCCGTCAGCGATGCCCGCGCCGATTTGAGCGCTGCCAACGCCGCTGTTGCGGCAGCGCAGGACGCCGTGGCCGCCAAGTCTGGCGAGCTCGACATTGCCAAGGGCAAGGTGGCTGCTGCCAAGCGCGCACTGGACGCCGCTCGTGCCGGTGTTGGCGACAAACGGGATGCACTTGCCGCGGCCCAGGATGAGCTAGCGGCGTACTCAGCCGATATCGCCGCTGCTCAGCGTGCGTTTGATGCGGCGTCGTCTGCACTCGAAAGCGCGCGTGCCAATCAGCGCGAGGCGGAGGCCGAACTTCTTGCCACCCAAGGCGATGCCGATCAGGCAGGCATCGATGTTGCTGCCACTCAGGTGGAGCTCGATATGGCGCAGCGGGCTGCAAGCGATGCCGACGCCGTCGTGGCAACGGCTCAGGCAAAATCTGATGCAGCTGCCGCCCGCGCCTCTCAGCTTAAGAATGCCGCCGCAGCACTTGCCAAGGCCACTGGGGACAAAGCGACTGCCGATGCCGCGCTCGATGCAGCGGCGATGGCCGTGAGCGATGCCGAGTATGACGTGGTGGAGGCTGACGATGCCGTGGTGGATGCGACTGTCGCGCGCGACGCCTCTGCCGCCGCGGTTGCCCGCCTGCGCAGAATCAATATTGCCGAAGCCATTGTCAACGGCAGCACTGACGATGCGGACGAGGTACTTAACGCCAAGATCGCTGCGGCCCACGATGCCGCCGAGCGTGCCGCGACCGCCAAGGCCGAACTCGATGACGCCGTGGCTGCGACGGATGCCGTGGCGCCGGCATACTTGGAGGCGCTCGCCAACTACACCGCCGCCAAGGTCGAGCTCGACCAGGCTATTGCCGAGCTTAACGCCGAGATCGCTCGCCAAGAGGCCGCCGACCGCGGAAACGGCGAGCAGACCCAGCCCGTCACGCAAGTGACGTACCAGGCCAAGCATGCGGAGGCAAAGACCGAGGCCACGACTTGGCAGACGGCGATGCCCGCCACGGGCGATGCGTCCGAGCTGCTGGGTGAGACCTTCGTGATCGGCGGCACGGTCCTGGTGGCCGCCGGCGTATTCCTGTCCGATAAGCGCCGCCAGCTGATCCGTTAGGGACGGAGGAAAACGGATCATTTTCGGCGCGCGCCGCAAGGGATAGGCCCTGCGGCGCGCGCCGTTTTTAATCTTCGAGATTGATTATGGAGGGACATATGCAAATCAGAGGAGAAGCTGCGATTGCCTGTGGGTTCATGGCGGGCCTGGCAACGGGGTTGCTGTTCGATGGATGTTTCGACAGCTATATCAATCGATTCTGCGATTTTGGTTTTTCGAGAGGCAAGCCTTGGAAAACAGCGCCAGCTCGTCAAGAGGTGGCCGCGCCCATCGAGCCCCGCAGTGTGGATACCTCAAAAATCAAGGTAACCGTCACCAAGAACGGCAAGATTTACCACCGTTCTGCGGGATGCAAAAACTTGTCCCGAAACGCCATTAAAACGAGCGTGCCATTGGCAACCGCACTCAAGCGAGGCAAGACGCCCTGCCCAACATGCTGCCCGCCAACAGTGTGCTCGATCTAGTTTTTTGGGTGTTTGATCCGTTTGGATGGAAGAACGAGGGGTAAGCCCTAAGGGGTGCGGATGCCGGGGCTGATCCGCAATTTCTGCCATCGATTTGTCTAGAGTCGCACAGCACGGAGGTGCCGCTTAATGTCCATTTTCGTTACCGGAGACGTTCACGGTGTTGCCGAGTACGGGGCGAGCCGCTTCTCGTCGCGCGTTTGGCCATTGGGCCGTACGCTGACGCGCGATGACGTGATGATCGTTGCCGGCGACTTTGGCTTTATATGGAGTGGCTCAAACACCGACAAATACTGGCTCGACTGGTTTGAGTCCAAGCCCTGGACTACGTGTTTTGTCGACGGCAATCACGAGAACTATCATCTGCTGGCGGGGCTGCCGATCCGAGAGTGGAACGGGGGCCTCGTTCACGAGGCTCGCCCGCATGTGCTGCACCTGATGCGCGGAGAGGTGTTCGACATCGCGGGGAACACGGTGCTCGCCATGGGTGGCGCCGCGAGCCATGACAAACAGTGGCGCCGGGAGGGAAAGACGTGGTGGCCCGAGGAAATGCCGAGTGAGAGCGAGATGGAATACTGTCGCGCCTCGCTCGATCGTGTGGGCTGGAAGGTCGACTATGTTGTGACTCACGAGGCGCCGGTCGATTTGGCAGACGAGCTGTGCATGGAGTGCAATCGCGAGTTCTACGACGATTCGCTGCAGGCCTTTTTGGGCGAGCTCGACGGGCGACTCGACTACCGCACCTGGTTCTTTGGCCATTACCATGACGATGAATGGCGCGACGACAAGCATCGCCTGATCTACCAAGATATCGTGCCGATTGAGGCGCGATGCACCGATGAGTAGGGTGGGGCGGCGAGTGGAAATTCTGGGCAACAGCGTTAGGAGGTTCCCATGATCTGGTTTACCAGCGATACCCACTTTGGACACGAGAACATGCTGCGGCTCGCCGACAGGCCTTGGTCGACTGGTGCGCAGATGAACGACGCCATGGTCGCCAACATTAATAGCAAGGTCGCTTTGGACGACGAGCTTTATATTCTGGGCGACTTCAGCTTTAAGATGACGGTGCAAGACGCCTACGAGCTGCGTAAGAGCATTGCATGCAAGCACGTCCATCTGCTGCCTGGCAACCACGACAAAGACTGGACGCAGCCTGCGGTGGCGGATGCTTTTATCGTCGAGCCGCCCATTTGTGTGCTCAAGATCGACCGCCAAAAAATCGTGCTGAGCCACTATCCCATGGTCGACTGGCAAGGCATGTCGCACGGCGGCTGGCATCTTCACGGACATATCCACAGCTGCGGCGGCGCGTACAACACGTTCAACCTTAGGCAGGGGCTGCTGCGCTATGACGTGGGCGTGGACGCCAACGGCTACGCCCCGGTGAGCCTGGAGGAGCTCAAGTCGTGGTTTGCGCAGGTCGACGAGCCGGCGTGTTGCGTTAAATGGCCGTGGTGGGTCAACGCCACGGGCGACGAGCAGATCGAGCACGATCTCGAAGCCTATAAGAGGGAAGTGGTGATCCGATGACGGTTTATGTGACGGGTGATGTCCACGGTGGCATCGACATGCAAAAGCTCCGCGACTGGGAGCTTGGGGATAGTCTGACGAGCGACGACTATCTGATTATCGCGGGAGACTTTGGCTTTCCGTGGGATTTTTCTGCCGAGGAATGCGCCGATATCGCCTGGCTGGAGTCGCGCCCCTATACCGTGCTGTTCGTCGACGGCAACCACGAACGCTACGACCATTGGGCGGAGCGCCCCCTGGAGTTGTGGCACGGTGGACTGACGCAACGCCTGCCGGACACCTCGCCTATACGGCGCCTGACGCGCGGCGAGGTTTTTGAGCTCGGTGGGTCGACGATCTTTACCATGGGCGGCGCCACGAGTGTGGACAAGGAATACCGCATCCCGTATTCCAGCTGGTGGCCGCAGGAGCTGCCGGGCGAGCGCAACTTTGAGGAGGCGCGGGCAAAGCTCGATAGCGTGGGCTGGAAGGTCGACTACGTGATCACCCACACCTGCTCCACGCGCATGCTCTCGCCCACGCTCTATCCGGCACCTGGCTGGAATTATCCAGCTGTCGATCGGCTTACGGCATTTTTCGACGAGCTGGAAGATCGCTTGGACTACAAGCGCTGGTACTACGGGCATTTTCATCGGGATGCCAACCCGGCCGAGCGCCACACCGTGCTCTACGACTGCATCGTTCGCCTGGGCGACGAGCTTATGCCTTGGGATGTTGCGTAGGGGTGGGACGGCTGACTACTCGGTCGTTACAGTGATGTTTTCTCGATGCGCGCGGATGACGTCCCAGCTAAAGTGCTCGGCCAGCTGCTCGGCAGAGCGCGGTGTGGTGTCCGGCGCGATGGCTGTTTGCCCGGCGAGCCAGCCCAGCAGTGCCTCGGGCGTGCCAAAGCGGGCGCGTAGCTCGCCCAGGTCCAGATCGCGGTCGCGCTTGGAAAGGCGGCGGCCATCCGGCGACATGAGCAGCGGAATGTGCGCGTAGTGCGGCGTGGGCAGTCCCAGCAGATGCTGCAGGTAGATTTGGCGGGGCGTGGAGCCCAGCAGGTCGCATCCGCGCACGACCTCGGTAACACCCATGGCGGCGTCGTCGACCACCACGGCTAGCTGATAGGCAAACACGCCGTCGCTGCGGCGCACCAAAAAGTCGCCGCACTCGGTAGCGAGTGCCTCGCATTGGGCGCCGTACGTGCGGTCCACGAATTCGATCACGTCGTTTGCGAGGTCATCGACGGTGGGCACGCGCAGACGCGTGGCTGGGGCGCGCAGAGCGCTGCGGCGGGCGATTTCTTTGGCAGAAAGGTTTCGGCAGGCGCCGCGGTAGATGGGCGTGCCGTCGCTGGCGTGCGGCGCGCTCGCGGCGTGGAGCTCGGCGCGCGTGCAAAAGCAGGGATAGGTGAGACCGGCGTCTTGCAGCCGATGCAGGGCGTCCTCGTACAGGTCGAGGCGGTCGTGCTGGTAGTAGGGGCCTTCGTCCCACTCGAGTCCCAGCCAGGCCAGGTCGTCAATCAGTTGAGCGGCAAGTTCCGGGCGCTTGCAGCGATCGTCCAGGTCCTCGATGCGCAACACGATGCTGCCGCCCTGGCTGCGGGCCGAAAGCCACGCACACAGGCAGCTGAACACGTTGCCCAGGTGCATGCGGCCCGAGGGCGACGGGGCAAAGCGACCCACGACAGGTGCGGGAACGGAGGCGGGCTGCGTCGTTGGCACATCCGCGGCGGGCGTTGGTATGTTGCGTGCTTTGATATCCATGCGGACGAGTATAGCGCGGGGCACGGTAGGGAAGGCGTTGCCGCGCTCACAAGTTGGCGGCGGTGCGCATTGCGCACGGTGGGTTTGCGGCTCAAGGTCTCGATCGCTGCGTACCGACTTAGCCTCACAAACGACAGAAACCCCAGCAGCTCTTCGCAACTGCCGGGGTTTCCGCGGAAAAGGGGGACATGATCCTCAAGCGGACGGCAAAGGGGCAAACCGTTTTCGCTCAACTGCTTTATGCCCCTCAACTGGCGGCTCAATCAGCGCATGCCGCGCCCACACAAAGCCGCTACACCTGTGATGGAGCTATGAAGTGGTATCTATTGCCGGAGCGGGCTATGCCAAGGAGTGTCCCAGATTGCCGGCAGATAAGGAACGTCCCCAGGTGCCGGCGGCGGGTGTGACTTTTGTCCCGTTTTGACGCTCCGCTGACCTAGATGTTCGTCACATGAACTCGCAAACGTGGGACAATGACGCTACTGGTACCACAGACAAAGGATGTGCCTATGAACGCCCCCGTTGCCCAGCCCTGTCGGCAGCGCCGCCTGTTTGCGCGATTCGCTTCCGTCTGCGCGCTCGTTGCGCTTGCGTTGTTGCTGCTGCCTGCCGCCGCGCACGCCGACGGCTACTCCATGACCCAAACCTACATCAGTGCCACGGTCGAGGCCGATGGATCGCTGACCGTTGTCGAGGGACGCCAGTTTGATTTCGACGACGACATCAACGGCGTGTTTTGGGAGATCAATACGGGCACCAACCAGCAGGGCGGCACGGCGGGCGTTGACGTGCTGAGTGTCGAGGAAGAGGACACCGCGTTTAACAAAGTCGATAGCGCGAACAAGGGCGACTCTGGCGTCTACACGGTCGAGCAGACCGGTGACGGCGTAAGGATTAAGGTGTTCAGCCCTCACGAGAGCGGCGACAGCGCAATCTACTACGTGAGCTACACCATGACCGGTGCGGTTATGAACTGGGCCGATACCGCCGAGCTCTACTGGAAGTTCGTGGGTGACGGCTGGTCTGCGGATTCCGATGACGTCGAGATGGAAGTGTGCTTCGCGAATGCCGCTGCCGGGACGGCGGCCGTCAAGGGCGATAACTTCCGCGCATGGGGCCATGGTCCGCTGACGGGCGACGTGTCGCTCGATGAGGACGAGCCCATGGTCACCTATACCATTCCCTGCGTGCACCAGGGCGAATTCGCCGAGGCACGCATCGCCTTCCCTAGCGACTGGGTGCCGCAGCTTGCCGCTTCGGGCGAAGATCGCATGTCAACGATCCTGAGCGAAGAGAAGGAATGGGCCGACGAAGCTAACGCCCGCCGTGAGCACGCGCGTGCGGTTGCCGGTGCGATCGCCGTGGCGTGTGTTGTCGTGGCGGTTGCCTATACCGGTGTGATCGTGATGCTCAAGCTGCGCAGGCCCAAGCCCAAGCCGCTCTTCCAGGACGAGTACTTCCGCGATGTGCCCTCCGCCGATCATCCCGCGGTGCTTGCAACTCTTATGAGCTGGAACGACGTGCCCGATCAGGCATATATCGCCACGCTGATGAAGCTGACCGACGACCGCGTGATCAAGCTGGAAGAAGCGACCGAGACCAAGAAGAAGGGTCTGCTCCGTCGCGAAAAAGAGGAGCAGACGTATCGCATCACAGTGACCGACGAGGCCTGGAAGGCTGCCAAGAAGGACGGCATCGATCGCGACGTGCTCAAGGTCTTCTTCGCTGGCGTTAAGCCCGATAAAGACGGCGTCCGTTCGCGCACGTTTAGCGAGCTGGAGGAGTATGCCAGCGAGCGTACTGAATCTGTTGGCGACAAGCTCGAGGACTATCAGAGCACGGTTAAGGGCAAGCTGGAGGAGCGCGAGTTTATCGCATCGGATGGCACTATCGTGATGGTGGCCGGCCTGGTTCTCGGCATCATCATTGTCTTTGGCATTTTGGGCTCTCTGTTCTATACCGACTTTGCGGACGCCAGCGTCGGTGCCGCTGTGATTTCGATCCCCGTCACGATCGTGGGCTTTGTCCTGAGCTGCACCTTCCGCCGTTACACGCCGGAGGGCGCCGAGGTGGCGGCTCGCTGCAAGGCGCTCAAGCATTGGCTCGAGGATTTCACACGCCTAAAGGAAGCCGTCCCGGGCGATCTGGTGCTGTGGAACAAGCTGCTGGTGATGGGCGTTGCCCTAGGCGTTTCGAAAGAAGTGCTGCGACAGCTGGCCGAGGCCGTGCCTGCGGACCTGCGCAACAGCGACGATTTCTACGACAACTACCCCTGCTACTGGTGGTATTACCATCACTACGGCAACGAGTCTCCGCTCGTTTCGTTCAACGATGTGTATCACGAGACCATCCGCGAGTTGGCTTCGAGCTCCGATAGCTCGAGTGGCGGCGGTGGTGGCGGCTTCTCGGGCGGCGGAGGCGGCGGCGTCGGCGGAGGCGGCGGCGGAACGTTCTAGCGAGCGCTTGCTTTGGGGTGGATCTTTCTGGGCGGTTGCCAGGGAAGATTCATCCCATTTTTGTGCATCGAAACGGGTCAAACTTTCCGCTGAGGACCTTCGCGCAAGGGGCAGTGGACAAAAAATGCCAAATATGAGTACTGTTGCTGCGTTGGTCACATATGTTTGCACATAATAATGGGCTCCTAATGAGAGTACTTCTCGTTAGGAGCCCATTTTATTGAACATTTGGGGAGTTACGTCAGCTCGTGCAGCTGGTCGTCATGCCTATAAGCATCAAAAATGCCCCGAATCGCTGCTACTAAAAAGGTAACAGTACTCATATTTGATGTATTTTGACCACGGCTATCTACAAACCCCCTAGGCCACTCATTGGGGACAGACTTAAATGACTAGTTGTTGGGGATCAGTCATTGGGGACGTTCTTAAATGACTAGGTGTGGCTGCTTGGGCTAGGCTGTTAGGTCGAGTTCGTAGAGAAAGCTTTCGCGCGGCATGTCGTGACGACGCTCTTCGCGGTTGGCGCGGTGCGTGGCCGTGCGCTTAAAGCCGTGCAACTCGTAGAACTTCCACGAGCAGTTGGAGTCGGTGTACAGGTACGCCCTTGTCGCCCCGCGCGAGGACAGGTACGAGACCGCGGCATCGAGCAACACTGAGCCTACACCCAGGCCGTGGACATCGGGATCGACGGCGAGCAGCGTGACTTCGTTGTCGTGCGGCAACGGGCTGCTCTCGAGCAGGCGGTTGTTGGTTCGGATGGTTGCGCGCACAAACGAGAGATACTCGGCGCAGACATCGGGCTCCAGCTCGCGCATCTGCGAAAGCAGCGCGCGTTCGGTATCCATCCAATGTTCCTTAACGGTGGCGCCGGAGCTCTGTCCCGCACGCGCGAGCGAAATGCCACGCGCCTGACCGTCGATTACGGCAACCTGCGAAAACGTCGATGACGAAAGGCAATAGGCGAGGTCGCACGCGGCCTCAAGGCGGTTGTACTCATCGTTATCCGAATTGTTATGCCAAAGCTGCTGCAGAATCAGCGCGATGGCGTCGAAGTCTTCGGTATCAAACGGTCGGTAGAGAACCCGCGAGACCATGGTGCCTCTTTCTTTTGCGGATGCATATCGAGCACAGTTCTACCACGCTATTGGCATCTAATTATGGTGCCCCTGTGTTCCATGAACTCACCGTGCCCATCCCCTCCGCGCGCAAACTTTTTCTGCACATGCGCCCGTTGCGGGGTGCATCGATGCGCTCGATGCGCTACATTAAATCAGTATTTTCAATGCCGCTGCGCGAGCGCTGCAGATCGACGTATCACCGACTCACAGAGCACGGCGGCGTACCAGACAGGAGGACTGCATGGGATCTGATGTGAAGATCGCACGCGCGTTGATCTCGGTTACCGATAAGACGGGCGTCGTCGATTTCGCACGGACGCTGGTTGACGACTTTGGCGTCGAGATCATCTCTACGGGCGGCACGGCTCGTGCCATCGAGGACGCGGGCGTTCCCGTAACCCCCATCGAGGAGTTTACGGGCTATCCCGAGATGATGGACGGCCGCGTCAAGACGCTGCACCCCAAGGTTCACGGCGCGCTGCTTGCCCGTCGCGATTCCGAGCAGCACATGCAGGAAGCCGCTCAGCACGGCATTAAGCTGATCGACCTGGTCGTCGTCAACCTGTACGAGTTCGAGAAGACCGTTGCCAACCCCGAGGTCACCTTTGCGGATGCCATCGAGCACATCGACATCGGTGGCCCCTCCATGCTGCGCTCCGCTGCTAAGAACGCCGCGAGCGTTACCGTCATCTCCGACCCGGCCGACTACGATGCCGTCCTGGCCGAGATGCGCGAGACTGGCGGTTGCACCACGCTTTCCACCCGTCGCCGCCTGCAGGTGAAGGTCTACCAGACTACCGCCGCCTACGACACGGCTATCTCCCGTTGGCTTGCCGCCCAGGCAAGCGACGTGGCGGACACCTCTGCCAAGCTCGAGATCTCGCTGGAGAAGGTCGACGATCTGCGCTATGGCGAGAATCCTCAGCAGAAGGCTACGGTCTACCGCTTTGCCGAGGGCTGCGAGAACACCGCGAGCTCGCAGTTCCCGCTCGTGGGCTCCGAGCAGATCCAGGGCAAGCCGCTCAGCTACAACAACTATCTGGACGCCGATGCCGCTTGGAACCTGGTCCGCGAGTTCGACGAGCCGGCTTGCGTGATCCTCAAGCACCAGAACCCCTGCGGTTCCGCCGTTGCCGAGGACATCACGGCCGCCTACGACCGCGCTTTCGCCTGCGATCCCAAGAGCGCCTTCGGCGGCATCATCGCCTGCAACCGTGAGGTTCCCTTTGAGCTGGTTGAGCATTTCGCCGACCAGAACAAGCAGTTTGTCGAGGTCATCATCGCCCCGAGCTACACTGCCGAGGCGCTCGAACGCATGACCAAGCGCCCCAACCTGCGCGTGCTGGCTACCGGCGGCGTGGACCACGGCGCCCAGGTGGAGCTGCGCTCCGTCGACGGCGGCATGCTGGTGCAGGAAGTTGACCACGTGACCGAGGATCCCGCGACCTTTACGTTCCCCACCGACCGCAAGCCCACCGACGCCGAGATGGCCGAGCTTGAGTTTGCCTGGAAGGTTTGCAAGGGCGTTAAGTCCAACGCCATCCTGGTCTCCAAGGGCAAGGCCGGCATTGGTATGGGCCCCGGTCAGCCCAACCGCGTGGATTCTGCGCTGCTGGCCTGCGAGCGTGCCGAAGACTTCTGCGAGCGCGAGGGCGTGGAAAAGGGCGGCTTTGCCTGCGCAAGCGACGCGTTCTTCCCGTTCCGCGACAACGTCGACGTGCTTGCCGCACACGGCGTGACCTGCATCATCCAGCCCGGTGGCTCCAAGCGCGACGACGAGAGCATCCAGGCCTGCAACGAGCACAATATTGCTATGGTCTTCACGGGCGCCCGCCACTTCCGCCATTAAGTAGGGAGGTGGCGCTGCGGCTTGCCCAGCCACCGCACCTTGCCGTTCATTCGTCGCTCGCGTACCCAAGTACGCGTCGCTCCTCTTTCACGGCAATCTGCGGCACCTGGGCAACCCTCGCCGACCTGTTAGGTTGACTGGGGAGGATGGGATGTTATCTCGTCCCTTGGATTGGCTTCGTTTCTAAAATAATCTCTGCAAAAGACGGCCGCTCCGTTTGGAGGGCCGTCTTTTTGGTATAAGAGGACGGAATGACTAACACGAAAGGTATGACCATGCCCCAGATTGATGATGCAGAGCTGTTTGGCAATGCCGAGGACCAGCGTGCGTACGAGGACTTTTGCGCCAATCAGGAGGCGGTCGAGAAGTTTACGCTCGACAAGCCCGCGCTTATCTGCCGTTGGCGCATGTCCAACAAAAAGGTGCCCATGCTCAACCGTCACATCCGCGCGCTGTCCGAGCGCTTGGTGCAGGGCGAGCCGCTTACCCATAACATGCTCAGCTGGGCCAAGCAGCACGTTGAGTGGTCGCTTGCCGAGGGCGATTACACCGCGCACGACGGCGTGCTCATGCTGGTGATCGACGTTAACGGCAATGCCGCCATGACGGTGGGTGAGTACGAGCCGCTGGCCGATACTTCGGCCAAGGCGCTGCGTGCCCGCTCCGCCGAGGCCCGCTCCGAGGCCGACGAAACCGGCGTGGCGCCCGAGCTGCTAGCTGCCGTCAACAACGGCGAGCTGGCCTTTGTGGCGCCGGCGGACGAGTGTCTGTGCGGCACGGCGACGCTCATCGAGCAGCTGGCCCAGACCAAGCGCATCCCGGTCACGCGCGTGGACATTCCCGCACAGCTCAAGGGCGCGCTGTTCCTGGTGAGCGACGAGCACGGCGTGGTGCCTGCCGCCGACGCTGACGTCGCCGAGTCCGATGCCGAGACGGTTGCCTTCTTTGCCGACGGCTACGAAAAGCTTCGCGCCCGCCGCTAAATGATTTTTCTGGGACGGGGATTATTTAATCATTTGATCCCCGCGCCCGCTGCGAGCGAGGGGCGATTCGAACGCTTTCGTTCGCGAACAGTTCTGTCACCTTGGTGCCGCGTGGGGCGCGTACCTGCGGCTTCGCGGTCATAATGGGATAAGACAACCAGGAGGGGAGCGGAATCCATGGCGCTGATCTATATCGTTGAGGACGACGAGCCCATTCGTCGCGAGCTTGCCGACATCCTTGCCCGTGCCGGTTTTGAGGTCGAGGCCTGTGAGTCGTTCGAGCACGTCTCGCGCGATATTCTCGCTGCCGCGCCCGACCTGGTGCTGCTCGACCTGACGCTTCCCGTCAAAGACGGTCAGCACATCTGCCACGAGGTTCGTCGCGAATCCGAGGTCCCCATCATCGTCCTCACGTCGCGCACGACCGAGATCGACGAGGTCATGTCCATGACGCTCGGCGCGGACGACTTTGTTCCCAAGCCCTATAGCGCGCGCGTGCTCGTGGCGCGCATCAACGCACTGCTGCGTCGCACCGCGGCGGCAGGCGAGCGCAGCACGCTCGTCCACAAGGGATTGGAGCTCGACCTCGCCCGCTCCGCGGTCACCAACGCGGCAACCGGCGACAGCACCGAGCTCACCAAAAACGAGCTGCGCATCCTCTCTTTGCTCCTGAGCCGCGCGGGCAAGATTGTCTCGCGCTCGGCCATCATGCAGGACCTGTGGGACTCCGATGCCTTCGTGGACGACAACACGCTCACCGTCAACATCAACCGCCTGCGCACCACGCTCGACAAGATCGGCGTCAAGGGGTATCTGACCACGCATCGCGGCCAGGGCTATTCGGTCTAGGTGCCAGCTATGTCGTTTGGCAAGTTCTTTAAAGATGCGCTGTTGCCCGTCGCCGTGTGGACGTGCGGCGTGCTGCTGAGCTGCTTTGTGCTGATGGTTGCCGGGGCCCCGGCATCTATCGTGGTCGTGGCGGTCGGTGTGTCCTTTATCTTTGGCATGCTGGGTATCGTGATCGAATATGCGCGCCGTCGTCGTTTTCTGCACCAGTTGGAGCGTGCAGCCGAGGAGCTGGAAAGTCCCGCGTGGGTACAGGAGATGGTGCAATGCCCAACCTATGCCGAGGGCGAGCTCGAGTACGAGGTCCTGCGCCGGGTGGGCAAGGCTGCCTGCGACGAGGTTGCCGAAGGCCGACGTCAGACCGATGACTATCGCGACTATATCGAGAGCTGGGTCCACGAGGCCAAGTTGCCCCTGGCGGCGGCCCATCTGATTCTTGAAAACCTAGACGGCAGCGAAGACGACCTGTCGCGTGTGGATGACCTGGGTCGCGAGCTGGCTCGCGTTGAGCGCTATATCGACCAGGCACTGTACTATGCGCGCTCGGAAGTCGTGGAGCGCGATTACCTGATTCGCCGCTGGGATCTCAAGACCTTGGTGACGGGTGCGATTAAGGCCAACGCGCGCGAACTCATTGCAGCGCACGTGGCTCCGGTGTGCGAAAACCTCGACTTCGAGGTCTTTACCGACGAGAAGTGGCTGGAGTTCATCTTAGGTCAGCTCATCCAGAACAGCATTAAATATGCGCGCGAGGACGGCGCAAAGATCGTGTTTTCGGGCGCGTTGCTGGACGAGGGCCTGGCGAGCGAACGCATCGAGCTTACCGTCGCGGACAACGGCTGCGGCGTGAGCGCGGCCGACCTGCCGCGCGTGTTCGAGAAAGGTTTTACCGGCGACAACGGCCGCACCACCAAGCGCGCAACGGGCATCGGCCTCTACCTGGTGGCGCGTCTGTGCTCCAAGATGGGCATCGACGTCACCGCAGCATCCGACTCCGGCGAAGGCTTTGTCGTAACGTTTTCCTTCTCAACGAATAAGTTTCAATATTTCGAGTAACGCATGCGGCAGACGTCCGCCCAAACAAAAACGTGCAGCCCAAACAAAACGTGCCACCCCAAACGGGGCGGCACGCCATCTTTTATCAGCCAACTCGCTGAAGTAAGGCTGCGAAGGCCGCGGGGCCGGGAGGGGTTTCCTAAGGGCACATCCCGCAGCCGCAACGCGGCGAGGACGTGCCCGTGGAAACCCCGCAGGCCCCGCGGCCGGTGGGAGCAACGCTACTTTACGACCAAAATGTCGCAGTCGGTATTGCGCAGCAGGAACGTCGAAATCGAACCCAGAAGCGCATACTTGATCGAGGACAGGCCGCGAGCGCCGCAGAGCACCAGGTCGGGCTTGACCACGTCGAGCATCTCGTCTTTGAGCGTCTCGCGAATACGACCGGCGCGTATCATGACCTCGACCTCGGGAATATCGGGATTGGCCTTGGCCTCTTCGAGCTGCTTTTCGATGGAGTTCTTAAAGGCCTCCTCCAGACCGTTGACCAAATCGACCGGATAGGAGCCGGCGCTCTCGAGCGCCGTGGAATCGATAACGTGGCCGATAATCAGCTTGGCGCCGTTGTTCGCGGCGACCTTGATGGCGCGTGCGAGCACAAAATCCTGCTGCTCAGTACCGTCGAGTGAAACAAATACCTTGGTGTAGCCCTCGTTCATGGTTTCCTCCTTGGTCTATCGCACGGGCGCGGGGCTCGTGCGTCGGGCGGGCGCGGGTGCGTTGACCGCCGGACACTTTATCTTGTTGCAGTTATACCCAAGGATTTCGGTTTAACTGCTCGCAATTCTGTGAACGGGCGAGTTTTTTGGTAAGGGTAGGCGCGGTCGCACCGCCAACGGTTGATAATGGGACATCGCCTGCATCGTCCGCAGAACATCTACCGGCGGGTGTCTAACGAGGGGGTCCCTTTGGATATTATCGAGCTTCTAAAATCTGCCTTCATGGGCCTGGTCGAGGGCATCACCGAATGGCTGCCCGTTTCGTCGACGGGTCACATGATCTTGGTGGACGAGTTCGTCAAGATGAACGTGAGCGAGACGTTCTGGAATATGTTCCTGGTCGTGATTCAGCTCGGCGCCATTCTGGCCGTCTGCGTGCTGTTTTTCCACGAGCTCAACCCGTTCTCGCCCAGCAAGGGCAAGGAGGGCCGTCGCGACACCTGGGTGCTGTGGGGCAAGATTGTGCTCGGTTGCATTCCTGCGGCGGCGATCGGCCTGCCGCTCAACGACTGGATGGAGGAGCATTTCTACAATGCTCCCGTCGTGGCGCTGGCGCTCATTGTGTACGGCGTGCTGTTTATCGTGATCGAGAACTGGCGCGCGAGCAAGCGCGAGGAAATGGCCGTTGCCGGTTCGTTTGGTTCGCGTGCTGTGGTGTCGGGTGGACGTCCCGCCGGTGCGCACTTTGCGGCGCCCGCCACGGCTACCGCTGAGGATGAGGACGATGACGAGAACCTGGACTTTGGCTCTATCGCCACGCTCGAGGACCTCAGCTGGAAGACTGCGCTGGGTATCGGCTGCTTCCAGGTGCTTTCGCTGGTGCCTGGTACGTCTCGCTCCGGTTCTACCATCATCGGTGGCCTGCTTTTGGGCTGCACGCGTTCGGTGGCGTCCAAGTTTACGTTCTTCCTGGCCATCCCTGTCATGTTTGGCGCGAGTGCGCTCAAGCTGGTCAAGTACTTCATCAAGGGCGGCACGTTCGGCACCAACGAGATCGCCATCTTGGGCGTGGGCTGCGTTGTTGCCTTTGTGGTTTCGCTCATCGCCATTAAGTGGCTCATGGGCTTCGTCCGCCGTCACGACTTTAAGTGCTTCGGTGTTTACCGCATCATCCTGGGCATCGTAGTGCTCGCATACTTCTTCGTTCTGGAGCCGATGCTCGGCCTCTAACTTAGTCGACGCTGCGCGGCGGCCAGGGCGACAACTTGTCATTCAAAGAGGGCGGCATGACCAAAAGGTCTATGCCGTCCTCTTTTCATGCCAATTTGTTCGCCCTGGCCGCCGCTCGCTACCGTTGCCATGACATCGGTGGCTCCGTGATTGGTACATTGGGGTCAGGTTTCTTTGCACCAACGTGGTGCAGACTAACCTGACACCTTTGCACCAAATTCGCCGGGGTGGGCCTGACGGTGGCGCACGGAGTCGTGGTGTGATTTGCGTCGGTGTCCGCGCGACTCGGTATACTGGTACGGCTCAAACTATGGCGCTGCCCGCAGGCGCGCCGTTCGTCAGATGAGGAGTCGCCCATGACCCAGCCCTTGCCCTGGGAAAAGAACGCCGCGGTACCCGTGCCGCCTGTGCCGGAACCCGTGCCGCTCGATGCATATGCCGCCCCTGCTGCGCCGGAGCCCGAGCTCGTTCCGCTCGACATCTACGACGCTCCCGCGCCGGCACCCAAGCCGCTCGTCGACATCGACAGCCTTAATCCCGCCCAGCGCGAGGCGGTACTCACCACCGAGGGTCCGTTGCTGGTGCTCGCCGGCGCCGGTTCGGGTAAGACCCGCGTCTTGACCTTCCGTATCGCACATATGCTCGGCGACCTGGGCGTTAAGCCTTGGCAGGTTCTTGCCATCACGTTTACCAACAAGGCCGCGGCCGAGATGCGCGAGCGTTTGGCAGCGCTCATCCCCAGTGGCACCCGCGGCATGTGGGTGTGCACCTTCCACGCCATGTGCGTGCGCATGCTGCGCGAGGACGCCGACCTGCTGGGCTACACCGGTCAGTTCACCATCTACGATGATGACGACTCAAAGCGCATGGTGCGCGACATTATGCAGGCACTTGGCATCGAGCAAAAGCAGTTCCCCATCAACATGATCCGCAGCAAGATCAGCTCGGCCAAAAACGCCATGATCGGGCCCGAGGACATGCTCAAGTCCGCCGATAGCCCCAACGACAAAAAGGCCGCGCAGGTCTACTTGGAGCTGGAGCGCCGCCTGCGCGCCGCCAACGCAATGGACTTCGACGACCTGCTCGTGCGCACGCTCGAGCTGCTGCGCACCCGCCCTGAGGTACTCGACAAGTACCAAGAGCGCTTCCGCTACATTAGCGTTGACGAGTATCAGGACACCAACCACGTCCAGTACGAGATCGCCAACCTGCTGGCCGCCAAGTACCAAAACCTCATGGTCGTAGGCGACGATGACCAGTCCATTTATAGCTGGCGCGGCGCCGACATCACCAACATCCTGGACTTTGAGAAGGACTTTAAAAACTGCAAGACCGTCAAGCTGGAGCAGAACTATCGTTCCACGGGTCACATCCTGAGCGCCGCCAATGCCGTGGTGCGCCACAACTCGCAGCGCAAGGACAAGCGCCTGTTTACGGCCGAGGGCGACGGCGAGAAGATCCAGGCCTTCCAGGCAAGCGATGAGCGCGACGAGGGCCGCTGGATTGCCGGCGAGATCGAAAAGCTGCACTCCAAGGGCACGAGTTACGACGATATTGCCGTGTTCTACCGCACCAACGCCCAGTCGCGTATCCTCGAAGATATGTTCCTGCGCGCGGGCGTGCCCTACAAGATCGTGGGCGGCACGCGATTCTTCGACCGTGCCGAGATCCGCGACGTCATGGCCTACCTCAAGATGATCGTGAACCCGGCAGACGAGATGAGCGTCAAGCGCGTCATCAACACGCCGCGCCGCGGTATCGGCTCCACCTCGATTCAAAAGATTGAGCAGCTGGCGCGCGACAACCGTTGCTCGTTCTTCCAGGCTTGCGAGATCGCGTGCGCCGAAACCGGCATGTTTAGCGCCAAGGTGCGCAATGGCCTGTCGAGCTTTGTGTCGCTGGTGCGCGAGGGTCGCCGCATGGACGGCGAGCTCAAGGACGTTGTCGAGATGATTGTCGATAAGACGGGCCTGCTGCAGGCGTTTCGCGCCGAGGGCACCATGGAGTCCGAGAGCCGTGCCGAGAACATCCAGGAATTCCTGGGCGTCGCCGCCGAATTTGAGGAGACGCACGAGGATATCGAGGGTACGCTCGAGAGCTTGGAAGAGCTGCGCGCGGCCGGTGTTGCCGATGTGCCTGCCGGTGCCGAGCCCGAGCCCGTCGTGGTGAGCGCGCCCGCGCCCGAACCGGGGCCGTCCGCCTCGGCATCCTCGTTTGAGGCACTCGTCGGCGCCCGTGACGCCGCGGGCTCTAATCCGCTCGATAGCTTGGCCGCTCCGGCGCTGTCTCCGCAGGATGCCCTGGCCGCCGCCATCGCGGGCAACGCGTATGCCGCGCCGACGGAGATGCCGGCGGGTGCCATGCATGCCGACGAGATCGAGCGCACCTACGGCCCGCTCACCTGCAAGGCGCTGCCGGCACTCATGGAGTGGCTGGCCCTGCGTTCCGACTTGGATTCCCTGGCCGGCGAGACGCATGCCATCACCATGATGACCATCCACTCCGCTAAGGGCCTGGAGTTCCCGGCGGTGTTCGTGGCCGGCATGGAGGAGGGTATCTTTCCGCACGTGCACGACTTTGGCGGTAGTGACGATCCGGGCAAGCTCGAGGAGGAGCGTCGCCTGGCCTACGTTGCCATTACGCGCGCTCGTAAGCGCCTGTTCTTGACCTATGCGGCCACGCGTCGCACCTACGGCTCGACTTCTGCCAACCCGCGTTCGCGTTTCCTCAACGAGATTCCGTTTGAGGACATCGAGTTTAGCGGCATCGGTTCTGCCGGTTTTGAGGGCACGGGCTGGGAGAAGCGCGGCGACCGCCACGGCACGTTTGGCTCGGGTATGGGCTCGGACATGTATGGCGGCAAGGTGTTTGGCTCGCATACGCGCTCGACCGGCGGTTCCGGTTCGCGCGGCGGATCGAGCTTCGACGATTTCTTTGGCGGCAGCAGCTACGGGACCGAGCGTCATCGCGGGGTCTCACCCGACGCCGGCCGTGTCGCCTCGACCTTTGGCTCGGGCGCGCCGCGAGCCAAAAAGCCGTCGTCCAAGGTGTCGCCGACGGTGGAGCGCAAGGTCGATCGCGCCAGCGCGTCGCAGGACTTTGCCGCGGGCGATACCGTGAGCCACAAGACCTTTGGCACGGGTACCGTGATCTCGGTCGCCGGAGACATGATCGAGGTCCAGTTCGAAAAGACCGGCCAGACTAAAAAGCTCATGAAGGGCTTTGCACCGATCGTCAAGTTGTCGTAATCCCGGCGGACCCGGGCGGGCGTATGGGGCAACATCGCCTGCTCGGACAGTCCTGCTCGCACGGAGAGCACATTAAGTGCTCTCCGGCTCGTGCGGAACTCGCGATCGATGTTGCCCCATACGCCCGCCCGGGTCCTTAGGTAACGTTACTGGACGAGCGTTGCTTTGCCCGTTCGCTTTTTGGTCTGGAGAGCCGGGTGGGCTGAATACTTAGACATGGCAAGGGACTCCTCCGTTGATGAACGGGGGAGCCCCTTGTTTTGTTTTGGTTGTTGTTGCGACCTAGAGGTGGCTGATGATCAGTTCCATCTTGCCTTCGAGGTCAATGGAGCTGACGGTGCTCGGAGCTAGCAGGTGGCTTCCCTTGTGGACGGGGTCGCCGCAGACGGTGCCTTCGCCGTCGATGACCGACAGACACATGAAGGGCCAGCGCTGGTCGAGGGTCTTGCTGCCGTCGACGCGCACGCGATCGACGGTGTAGCAGGGGTTGGACTCGAGCTCGGTCACGCCATCGACCTCGGGCGCGGTCACCGTGCCGTCGGTCGGAGCCTGCGCGTTAAAGTCGATGCAATCGAGGCTCTGCTCAATGTGCAGGGGACGCAGTTTGCCGTCGGTGCCGGGACGGTCGTAGTCGTACAGGCGATACGTCACGTCGCTCGACTGCTGCGTCTCTAAAATGAGCGTGCCGGTCTTGATGGCGTGCACGGTACCGGAATCAATCTGGAAAAAGTCGCCCTTGTGAATCGGCAGTACGTTGAGCATGTCGTCCCAACGGCCTTCCTCGATCATCTGTGCGGCCTCGGCGCGGTCCTTGGCACGCTGGCCGACGATGATCGTGGAGCCGGGCTCGCAGTCCAGCACATACCAGCACTCGGTTTTGCCCAAGCTACCGTTCTCGTGCTCGGCGGCGTACTCGTCGTTGGGATGGATTTGGATCGAAAGGTCGTCCTTGGCGTCCAGAATCTTAATGAGCAGCGGGAACTCCTTGCCCTCGCAGTTGCCAAAGAGCTCGCGGTGCTCGGCCCACAGCCATGACAGCGGGTGACCGGCATACGGGCCCTCCGCGATCTGGCAGTCGCCGTTGGGATGGGCCGAGATGGCCCAGCACTCGCCGATGGGACCCTCGGGAATGTCGTAACCAAATACGGTTTCGAGCTGGCGGCCACCCCAGATCTTTTCGTGAAAGATCGGCGTCAGTTTAATTAAATCGGACATGTTCATACTCCCATGGTGTTGCGCGGGTGCTCGCTCTAAGCGAATCATAGCGAGCACCCGCAGGACTACAAAAACCTATGCCAACGTTACGTTGTGCAGCTCAAAGCGGTCGCCGACGTTGCGCGAAATCGAGTACTCAAAGGCGTTGCCGCTATCCAAAAAGCCAATCTGGTTGAGTTCGAGCAGGGGAGCGCCGGGTTTGGTGCCCAGACGCTCGGCCTCTTCCTCGGTTGCCGCCACGGCGCGGATGGTGCGGTGGAAGCTCGAAATCTTCAGCCCGCATTGCTCGCGGATAAAGCTATAGACCGATCCGTATAGGTCCTTCTTTTTAAGGCCCGGTATCAGCTCGAGAGGCATGTAGGTGTACTCGATGACGATGGGCTTCTCGTCGACCTGGCGCACGCGCACGATGTGATAGGCAAAGTCGTCCTCGGCAATTCCCAGCTGAGTTGCGACGTCCGCTGGTGGATTGACAATCGAGAAATCGTAGACCACCGAGGTCACCTTCTCCCCGCGGTGCTCATACGAAAAGCCCTGGGCGCGGTCGTTTTTGCCCTGGAAAAACGCCTGGTCGGGAAGACCCGCCGTGTCCTTAACGTAGGTGCCCGACCCGCGACGGCTGGTAACAAGACCCTCCTCGGTGATCTGCTCGATCGCGCGCTTGACGGTGATCTTGGAAACGCTATAGAGCTCGCAGAACTCAACGACGGTGGGTAGCTTGTCGCCCGGTTTAAGAGCGCCGTCCTCGATGCTTCGATGGATATCTGCAGCTATCGCCTCGTATTTGGGAATCATGGAACCTCCTTTCCGGCTTGATTGAGTACAGAAGAAAGTATAGTCAACACCTAAGCATCCCTATTGCGTTTTTGAAAAGTTCGAGAAAGGTTTAATTAAAAAACGCTTCTCTTTAAAAACTAGAGCGCTCTAAATGAATATGCATTCGAATAATGTGGTATTGAGCAAATTGATCGACTAGAGGATGGGGTTGAGCCGTTTTACCGCCCAACGAACCAAATACCATGCCCTGCGTTTTCACAGATAAAACCTGCCAAAACAAACCTGTCCCTTTTTGGCAGGTTTTTGCCTTGGGAGCGGTACCATACAGGCAATGTTTAAACGAGAAAGGCGGGCTCCCATGGAACCTAAGCAGTATTACATCGGCATCGACGTCGGCGGCACTTCGGTTAAGGAGGGCCTGTTCGACGAGGATGGTAACCTGCTGGCCAAGGCCAGCGTGCCCACGCCGCCTATCGTTGACGCCGCGGGCTTTGCCGCGGTGACCGAGGCTATCGACCAGGTGGTCGCCAAGGCCCAGATTCCGCGCGCCTTTGTGGCGGGTATTGGCCTGGCCGTTCCGTGCCCCATCCCGGCATCGGGCGATGCCAAGGTCAAGGCCAACATTGCCATTAACCTGCCCGAGCTAAGAGTCGCCATTCAGGAGCACTGCCCCGACGCGGTTGTTAAATACGAGAACGATGCCAACGCCGCTGCCATGGGCGAGGCCTGGCTCGGCTCTGCCAAGGGCGTACAGAACGTGGTGATGGTCACCATTGGTACCGGCGTGGGTGGCGGCGTTATCGTCAACGGCGACGTGGTGTCGGGCGTTGTGGGCGCCGGCGGCGAGATTGGCCACATGTGCCTGAACCCCGAAGAGGAGCGCACCTGCGGCTGCGGCGGACATGGCCACCTGGAGCAGTATTCCAGCGCCACCGGCGTGGTGAGCAACTACCTTGCCGAGTGCAAAAAGGCCGGCGTCGAGCCCATCGAGCTCACTGGGCCTTCTGATTCCAAGGACGTGTTCCAGGCCTGCCGCGAGGGCGACAAGCTCGCGCTGGCCGCGGCCGATACCATGGCCGACTATCTCGGCCGCGCACTGGCGCTTATCGCCAACGTGGTTGATCCCGAGATGTTCCTCATCGGCGGCGGCGCCTCCGCCTCGGCCGATGTCTACCTCGACAAGGTCCGCGAGCACTTTAAGCAGTACGCGCTTTCCGCCTCGCGCGAGACGCCCATTAAGGTCGCTTCGCTCGAAAACGACGCCGGCATCATCGGTGCCGCCTACGTAGCCCTGCGCGCCGCCGGCAAATAGTTGGTGCAAGGGGGACAGGTTACTTTGCACCAACATGGTGCAAAAGGGACAGCCTTGGCCCCCGTGCCTGCGCCCCAAAATATGCCGTGGCCCTTCCGTATGCGAAGGCTCGGCATCGGCGTGCTACCATAGCTACGTCCAAGTACACATATCAAGTGGAGGATATCCATGGCAAACGTTCTTGTCTTTGGTCACCAGAACCCCGATAACGACGCCATCATGAGCGCCGTCGTCCTGTCCCAGCTGCTCAACCAGGTTGAGTATGCCGGCAACACCTACGAGGCCTGCGCCCTTGGTCAGCTTCCGGCCGAGTCCGCCAAGCTGCTTGCCGACGCCGGCATTGCCGAGCCCCGCGTGATCGAGTCCGTCGAGGCCGGTCAGCTCGTCGTTCTCACCGACCACAACGAGTCTGCCCAGTCCGTCGCCGGTCTTAAGGACGCCACGGTCTTTGGCGTTGTCGACCATCACCGCATCGGCGACTTCGAGACCGCCGGCCCGCTGCATTACATCTGCCTGCCCTGGGGCTCCAGCTGCACCATCGTCACCAAGCTCGCCGGCGTGCTCGGCGTTGAGCTTTCCGACGTCCAGGCCAAGCTGCTGCTCTCGGCCATGATGACCGACACGCTCATGCTCAAGAGCCCCACCACCACCGATGTCGACCGCGCCGTCGCCGCCAAGCTCGGCGAGCAGGTGGGCGTCGACCCGGTCAAGTTTGGCATGGAGGTCTTCCTCACCCGTCCGTCCGGCTCCTTCACTGCAGCCGAGATGGTCGGCAACGACATCAAGATGTTCGAGCCCGCTGGCAAGAAGCTGCTCATTGGCCAGTACGAGACCGTCGACAAGAGCCGCGCACTCGGCATGATCGACGAGATCCGCGAGGCCATGCGCGCCTACGCCGCCGAGAAGGGCGCCGACGGCATTGTCCTGTGCATCACCGACATCATGGAGGAGGGCTCGCAGGTCCTGCTCGAGGGCGAGACCGAGGCTGCTCAGAAGGGCCTGGGCATTGCCGACGAGCACGACGGCGTCTGGATGCCGGGCGTCCTCTCCCGTAAGAAGCAGGTCGCTGCCCCCATCATGGCCGCCTGCTAGGTTTAGTTGACCAAACGCCACGACCGGACCGCGGACGCCCCGCGCTCCGGTCGTTTTTTGTGCACGGCGCCGCGTCGTCTCTTGGACAGGTATGCCCGTGCCGTTGAACAAATAATGTTCAACCTGTGGTTCCGCTTTTCGGCCACGCCTGCGTGCTTGTCGTGCAGGGTAGGCTAGATGCAAGCGTAATACGTTAGAGCGCGGCGCCGCCACTTGGGCGGGCCGTGCTTTTTTAAGACGGGAGCTTTCCCGTGAAAGGAGCCGCCCATGGCAGCAACTGAGCAGCTGTTCAACGTTCGTGAGCGCAAGCGCTTTGAACGTCACGACATCTGGGAGCGCATCGCCGAGAACGGCACGATTTCCGCCGCCGTCATGGTCTTCGCCGCCATCGCCGCCGTCATTTGCGCCAATACCGATGCCTACGAGGCCATCCATCACTTTTTGGAGACCCCGCTGTATGTGGGCCTGGGCAACCTTACGGCCGGTCTCACCGTTGAGCTTTTCGTCAACGACTTCCTCATGGCGATTTTCTTTTTGCTGGTGGGCATTGAGCTCAAGTATGAGATGACGGTCGGCGAGCTCAAAAACCCGCGCCAGGCCATGCTTCCCATGCTGGCGGCCGTGGGCGGCGTCGTCGTTCCCGCCTGCATCTATCTGATCTTTAACCATGCCGGCGCGCACAACGGCTGGGCCATTCCCATGGCAACCGATATTGCCTTTGCGCTGGGCGTGCTGTCGCTTTTGGGCAATCGCGTGCCCAACGGCGTGCGCGTGTTCTTCTCGACGCTCGCCATCGCCGACGACCTCATTTCCATCGCCGCCATCGCCATCTTCTACGGTCAAAGCCCCAATCCGTTTTGGTTGGGCGCCGCCGCGCTTGTGACCTGCGCGCTCGTGTGGCTTAACAAGACGCAGCATTACCGCCTTGCCCCGTATTCGGTACTGGGGCTGCTGCTGTGGTTCTGCATGTTCAAGAGCGGCGTACATGCCACGCTTGCTGGCGTCATCTTGGCCTTTACCATCCCGGCCAAGTGTGGCGTCAAGCTCGATAGCCTCACCGATTGGCTGGGCGAGTGCCTGCCGCTGCTCGATGACCGCTACGATGATGAGGCACACATCCTGGGCCAGCATGACTTTACCGTCTCGACAACCAAGGTCGAGCGCGTCATGCACCGCGTGACCCCGCCGCTTATCCGCATGGAGCGTCTGATCTCCACGCCGGTCAACTTTGTGATCCTGCCGATCTTTGCGTTCGTAAACGCTCAGGTTCGCTTAGTGGGCGTGGACATGAGCACGCTGCTCACCGACCCGGTGACGCTCGGCGTGTACTTTGGCATGCTGCTGGGCAAGCCGATCGGCATCTTTGGTATGACGTTTGCCCTGGTTAAGCTTAAGGCCTGCGAGCTGCCGCACAATGTCAACTGGCACATGATTGCCGGCGTGGGCATTCTGGGCGGTATCGGCTTTACCATGTCGATTCTCATCAGCGGCCTTGCCTTCCCGACGGCCCAGTTTGAGGTTCTTGCAGCCAAGGCCGCTATTCTCGCCGGTTCGGTCACCGCAGCCGTGCTCGGCATGATCTACATGAGCGTGGTCTGCAAGCATCCCTCGCCCAAAGACGAGTAAGAGCGCGAAAACCGGCTCCAGAACCGATTCGGGCGCGTTCAAAATGCGGATTCGGGCGGTGCTTGCCGCCTGCCAGACACGCCAGTGGTCAAAAAACGCCGTTTGTGAGTACTGTCACAAACGGCGTATCATTTTAGGTGCGGAAAATAATGAACAAAGTTATAAGAACTGTACGTTAATGAGTGACCATCGACTTCCAATTTGGCGCTAGCTGACGGTGATTAGGAAGTTTCAAGTCGAGTTTTGCCGATTTCGACCAAGAATCGCTGCTACTAAAAAGGTAACAGTACTCATATTTGCCCTTTTTTGGCCACAAGCCCTAAAACAAGCCTCGCCAAGGTCGGGAAGCGGGCCAAATCGCCGGCCTCGAGGCTTATTCCACCGTTCCGTAGACGGCGCCCCAGCCGTGGGCGGCCAAGGCGGAGTTGAGCTGGTCGCAAAGTGACTGGCGGTCGTAGTAGCCGGGCGGCAAAAGGTTCACGATTTCCATGAGGTCGGGCGCCAGGTCCAAGATTTCGGCCTGTACGATCAGATCCAGGCGGTCGATGGCGTGGCGGTCGTAAAACAGTCCGTCGACCAGGCGCTGCAAGTCGCCGAATTCCTCGGCCTGAAACGATCCGTACTCCATAGTGCCTCCTTGGGCGCCCCACGCCGGCATGCGCGGCGATTCGTAATTGATTGCGATGAACTTAATCTATCACGGCTTCATAACGTTGCGACGATGGCGGTCTATACTTAGACGAACTGCAACGTACCGCTTCGCGAAAGGTCGCACCCCATGCAGACGATCTACCAGAAGATGGAAACCACCGAACTCGATGCCGCCATCGAGGCGCTCAAAGCCGAGGTCGCCGAGGTCAAGGCCAAGGGCCTGGCGCTCGACATGGCCCGCGGCAAGCCGTCGCCCTCCCAGGTGGACATCTCTCGACCCATGCTCGATATCCTCAATGCCGATGCCGATCTGCACGACGGCAACGTCGACTGCTCCAACTACGGTTGCTTTGAGGGCATTCCCTCGGCACGCAAGCTGGCGGGGGAGTTCCTGGGTTGCCCCGCCGAGCAGACGCTCGTACTGGGTTCGTCGAGCCTGCTGATCGAGCACGATATCGCCGGCATGTTTTGGCGCTGCGGCTCGTGCGGCAGCGAGCCCTGGGAGGCTTACGAGGCCGCGCACGACGGCAAGAAGGTCAAGTTCCTGTGCCCTGTTCCCGGCTACGACCGCCACTTTGGCATCACCGCCGACCTGGGTATCGAGAACGTCCCCGTCGCGATGACTGACAACGGCCCCGACATGAACGAGGTCGAGCGCCTGGTTGCCGCCGACGACTCCATCAAGGGCATCTGGTGCGTGCCCAAGTATTCCAACCCTACGGGCATTACCTTTAGCGAGGACACCGTGCGCCGCCTGGTCGAGATGCCCACGGCCGCGCCCGATTTCCGCATCTTTTGGGACAACGCTTACTGCGTGCACGACCTGTACGACGAGACCGACGAGCTCGCAAATATCTTTGACCTCGCTCGCGCGGCGGGCACCGAGGATCGCGTGGTGGCCTTTGCCTCGACGTCCAAGATCACCTTCCCGGGCGCCGGCATCGGCTTTATTGGTGCGAGCCCCGCGGTTATCGCCGAGTTCTCCAAGCGCCTGAAGGCCGGCCTCATCAGCGCCGACAAGCTCAACCAGCTGCGTCACGTGCGTTTCCTTCCCACCATCGAGGCGGTCAAGGAGCACATGAAAAAGCATGCCGAGTTCCTGCGCCCGCGCTTTGAGGCCGTTGAGCGTAAACTCACCGAGGGCTTGGGCAACACGGGTTGCGCCACTTGGACTCATCCCCATGGCGGCTACTTTGTGAGTTTCGATGGCCCCGAGGGCTCGGCCCAGAAGGTCGCCGCGCTTTGTGCCGACCTGGGCGTCAAGCTCACGCCGGCTGGTGCCACCTGGCCTTATGGCAAGGATCCGCGCGACACCAACATCCGCATCGCGCCGAGCTATCCCACGGTCGAGGACCTGGAGGCTGCGCTCGATGTGCTGGTGCTGGCTGTCAAGCTCGTCGCTGCCGAGCTTGCGCGTGCCGAGCGCGCCTAACGCGTAGGGCCCCGCAAGTCCGCGCCTAGTACTATCCGCACTTTCGATACGTAAAGGAGCGTATACATGGATTTGGGTATTTCCACCAACCCCACGCCAGAGCTCTACACCATTAAGGTGACCGGTGAGATCGATATCTCTAACGCCGATAGCCTGCGCAATGCCATCGACCTGGCGCTCGAGCAGCCCACTGAGGCCGTTGAGCTCGATTTTGCCCAGGTGAGCTACATCGATTCGACGGGCATTGGCGTGCTTGTGGGCGCCGCACACCACGCAGCTGATCATGGTAAGCGTTTTAGCTGCGTCAACGTGCAGCCCCCGGTGATGCGCGTGGTTCAGCTGTTGGGCGTCGACCAGGAGATTTCGATCACCGCTGCATAATCTTTGCCCCCAAAAGGGCGTGCCGTTTGGCATATGTTTGTGATGCGCTCGGACGTTTTGGCGTCCGGGCGCTATACTTGACCGAATGAATAGACGAGTTCCGGCCGAATGGCGCGGTGCGGGCTCGACTCACATCGAGCCTTGGAGGTATGTGTGTTTGGTATTGGAGAGGGTGAGCTCGCGATCATCGTGGTCTTCGGCTTTTTGCTGTTTGGCCCGGATAAGCTCCCGCAGATGGGCCGCACGATCGGCCGTGCCATCCGTCAGTTCCGCGAGACGCAGGAAAAGATGACGGCGGTTGTCCAGTCCGAGATCATCGATCCGGTAAGCGAGGCCGCTTCGGCTCCGGTCAAGCCCAAGAAGGCTGCCGTCGATGACGATTCCGATGCGGACGAGGATGCTGCCGAGACGGTAGCGCCCGCCAAGAAGGAGACCTTTGCCGAGCGTCGTGCCCGCCTTGCTGCCGAGAAGGCCGCGAGCGAGGCTGCCGCCGAGGGCGAGGGTGCTGCTGAGGAGGCCGAGAGTGCAGAGCCCGCCGCCGCTGTCGAGCCCGAGCCTGCTGCAGAGCCCGAGCCCGAGCCGGCAGAGCCCACGACGGCCGACCTCTACGCCCGTCGTCCCCGCAAGCGCAAAGCCGTCGTCGACCAGCTCGCTCGCGAGCTCGAGGCCGAAGACGACACCGCTGCCGCCGACGCCCCGAAGGGAGGCGATGAGTAATGCCTATCGGACCTGCGCGAATGCCGCTCTTAGATCACCTGGGAGAGCTCCGTCGCCGTCTGACCATCGTGGTCGTGTCGGTCTTTGCCGCCGCTATCGTGCTGTATTTCGCCACGCCCGTGGTGCTCGACATCCTGAAAGACCCCATCCGCACCTTTGTGCCGGACGGTAAGTTCTACATCACCACGACGCTTGGTGGCTTTGGTCTGCGCTTTTCGCTGGCCATCAAGATGGCCGTGGTCATGTGCACACCTATGATTATCTGGCAGATTCTGGCGTTTTTCCTGCCGGCGCTTCGCCCCAACGAGCGCAAGTGGGTCGTACCCACGGTGCTCGCCTCGACGGTGCTGTTCTTCTTGGGCGCAATCTTTTGCTATTTCATCATCATCCCGGCGGGTTTCGAGTGGCTTATCAGCGAGACTTCGGCCGTCGCCATGGCGTGGCCCGACCTGGAGGACTACGTCAACATGGAGCTGCTCTTTATGATCGGCTTTGGTGTGGCGTTTGAGCTGCCGCTCATCATCTTCTACCTGTCCGTGTTCCACTTCGTGTCCTACGCGGCTTTCCGCAGCGCCTGGCGCTATGTGTACGTGGGCCTGCTTGTGGGCTCGGCTGTGATTACGCCCGATGGTTCGCCCGTTACGCTGGGCCTCATGTATGGCGCCCTGCTCTCGCTCTACGAGATCTCGCTTGCCATCGCCCGCGTGGTCATTACCGCGCGCGAGGGCAAGGAGGGCCTGTTTGTGAGCCGTCTGGACCTGTTCTCGGACGATGAGGACGACGAGGAGTAAAACGGTATGCACGAGGTTGGCATTGTCAACGGCATACTCGATACAGTGATTCGCGCGGCGCGTGGGGCGGGGGCCTCGCGCGCCGTTTTGGTAACGCTGCGTATCGGGGATATGACCGAAGTTGTGCGCGAGGCGCTCGACTTTGCGTGGGAGACGTTTCGCGACGAGGACCCGCTCACGCGCGGCTGCGAGCTTGCCGTGGAGGAGGTCCATCCACAAAGCGAGTGTCTAGACTGCGGCGAGGTTTTCGACCACGATCGCTTCCACTGTCGCTGTCCTCAGTGTGGTGGTGCCAACGTGCGCCTACTGCACGGCCGCGAGCTCGATATCGCAAGTATCGAAATCGAAACCCCCGACGATTAGCCCGCTAGCCATCTGGTGATGGGGTATAAAGGGGCCAAAGTAAGGAGCGCTAAGTATGGCCGAGAAAACGATTGATATTGCATCGCCGATTCTGTCGCGCAATGAGCGCCTGGCAGATCAGCTGCGTCAGCGATTTAATGAGGCAGGCACCTATGTGATCAATGTGCTGTCAAGCCCCGGTTCGGGTAAGACCACTACGATTCTGGGCACCAACGAACGCCTGCGCGACAAGGCCGGCCTGCGCTGTGCCGTCATCGAGGGCGATATCGCCTCGGATGTCGACGCCATCACCATGAAGGAAGCCGGCATGCCCGCCATCCAGATCAACACGGGCGGCCTGTGCCACCTCGAGGGCAACATGATCATGGAGGCCGTCGACGCTTTCGATCAGGCTGTGGGTCTGGAAAGCATTGACGTCATCTTTATCGAAAACGTGGGTAACCTGGTCTGCCCAGTCGACTTTGACCTGGGCGAGAACCTGTCCATCATGATCCTCTCGGTGCCCGAGGGCGACGACAAGCCCATCAAGTACCCGGGCATCTTCCAACACGCCGGCGCGCAGTTGCTCAACAAGGTCGACGTGGCCCCGGCTTTCGATTTTGACATGGATAGGTATACTAAGACCCTCGATGACCTCAATCCGCAGGCGCCGCGGTTTGCCGTGAGCGCGCGCAAGGGCGAGGGCATGGATGCCTGGTGCGATTGGCTCATCGGGCAGATTGAGCAAGCAAGGGCGTAAATCGGCCGCCATACAGGTGGGCGTAGCCGCAGAGACATGAGATAGGAGCCTCTTTTGAAGCTCATCATCGCCGAGAAAAACGACGCCGCGCGTCAGATCGCCGAGCGGCTGTCCACGGGTAAGCCCAAAAAGGACAAGGTGTACAACACCGCCATCTACCGTTTTGAGTGGAAGGGCGAGGAGTGCGTGACCATCGGCCTTGCCGGTCACATCCTGGCGCCCGATTTTTGCGACAGCGTGCTGTTCGATAAAAAGCTGGGTTGGTATTCGGTGACCGAGGACGGTGAGATGTTGCCGGCCGATATGCCCGATGGCCTGGCCCGTCCGCCGTACGACACCAAGCGCAAGCCGTTCCTTGCCGATGGCATTTCCATCAAGGGCTGGAAGCTCGAGAGCCTGCCTTACCTCACCTGGGCGCCCGTCATTAAGCTACCGGCCGAAAAGGAACTCATTCGTTCGCTCAAGAACCTTGCTAAAAAGTCCGACAGCGTCATCATCGCCACGGACTTCGACCGCGAGGGCGAACTGATCGGTTCGGACGCTCTCAACAAGGTGCGTGAGGTTGCGCCCGACTTGCCGGTCGCCCGTGCCCAGTATTCTTCGTTTACCAAGGCCGAGATCACGCACGCCTTCGATAATCTCGTCTCGCTCGACCAGAACCTGGCCGACGCCGGCGAGAGCCGTCAGCACATCGACCTTATCTGGGGCGCGGTGCTCACGCGCTATCTGACGCTCGCCAAGTTTGGCGGCTTTGGCAACGTGCGTTCCGCCGGTCGCGTGCAGACGCCGACGCTTGCCCTGGTGGTCGAGCGCGAGCGCGAGCGTATGGCGTTTGTGCCCGAGGACTATTGGCAGATTCGCGGTATGGGTGCCGCGCAGGGTGCCGCCGAGGACGACCGCTTTAAGATCGCGCACAAGACAGCGCGCTTTACCGACAAGGATGCTGCCGAGACGGCGTATGGTCACGTCGACGGCGTCAAGACGGCGACCGTTGCCGCGGTGACCAAGCGCTCGCGTAAGCAGCAGCCGCCCACGCCGTTTGCGACGACCTCGCTGCAGGCTGCCGCTGCGGCCGAGGGCATCTCGCCTGCGCGTACGATGCGAATCGCCGAGTCCCTCTACATGGCCGGTCTCATCAGCTACCCGCGTGTCGACAATACCGTGTACCCTGCGACGCTCGATCTGGGCGCCGTGGTGAGCGACCTGGCAAAGATCAACCCGGCGCTGGCGCCCGTGTGCAAAAAGGTGCTCGCCGGTCCCATGAAGCCCACGCGCGGCAAGGTCGAGACTACCGACCATCCGCCGATCTATCCCACGGGCGAGGGCGATCCGTCCACGCTCGACGGCGGCCAGCGCAAGCTCTACGACCTCATTGCCCGCCGCTTCCTGGCAACGCTCATGGGGCCCGCGACCATCGAGAACACCAAGCTCGAGCTCGACGTCAACGGCGAGCCGTTCGTGGCCTCGGGCGACGTGCTCGTGACTCCGGGCTTCCGCGAGGCGTATCCGTACGGACTCAAGCGCGATGAGCAGATGCCGCCGCTGGAGCAGGGTGATACGGTCGACGTGTTCGACATGAAGCTCGAGGCCAAGCAGACCGAGCCGCCCGCGCGCTACAGCCAGGGCAAGCTCGTGCAGGAGATGGAAAAGCGCGGCCTGGGCACCAAGTCCACGCGCGCGAGCATCATCGAGCGCCTGTACGCCGTGCGCTACCTCAAAAACGATCCCGTGGAGCCGAGCCAGCTGGGCATCGCCATCATCGACGCGCTGACGCAGTTTGCCCCGCGCATCACGAGCCCCGATATGACCAGCGAGCTCGACGGCGACATGACCCGTGTGGAGCGCGGCGAGGACACCGAAGAGCATGTCGTGACGCACTCGCGCGCGCTGCTGGCCGGCGTGCTCGACGAGCTGCTCAAGCACACGCAGGAGCTGGGCGACGCCATCAGCGACGCCGTCACGGCCGATGCGCGCGTGGGCGCCTGCCCCAAGTGCGGCAAGGACCTGGTTATGAAGACGAGCGCCAAGACCCGCGGCAGCTTTATCGGCTGCATGGGCTGGCCCGACTGCGGCGTGACCTATCCGGTGCCGAGCGGCGTCAAGGTGAGCCCGCTCGAGGGCGAGGCCGCCGTGTGCCCCGAATGCGGTGCGCCGCGCATTAAGTGTCAGCCGTTCCGCCAGAAGGCTTTCGAGATCTGCGTGAACCCGACGTGCCCCACCAACTACGAGCCCGACCTTAAGGTGGGCGAGTGCAAGGTGTGTGCCGAGGCCGGACGCCATGGCGACCTGATCGCGCACAAGAGTGAGAAGAGCGGCAAGCGCTTTATCCGCTGCACCAACTACGATGACTGCGGCGTGAGCTATCCGCTGCCGGCGCGTGGCAAGCTCGAGGCGACGGGCGAGACCTGTCCCGAGTGCGGCGCCCCCATCGTGGTGGTCAACACGGCGCGCGGTCCGTGGCGTATCTGCGTCAACATGGACTGCCCGACCAAGGAGAAGAAGCCCGCCCGCGGTCGCAAGACCACAACCAAGGCGAGCACGGCAAAGAAGACGACGGCGGCCAAGAAGACGACGGCTAAGAAAGCCACTGCCGCCAAGAAGACGACCGCGAAGAAGTCGACTGCCAAGAAAACAGCCGCCGACAAGTAACGGCGCAGTCGAAACATTGCCCAAAAAAACGAGCGAGGACCCCGCGATCCTCGCTCGTTTTTTTGACCGGCAGTTAGGGATGTTCTTTTTCTGCCGGCAGTTTAGGAACGTCCCTAACTGCCGGCTCGGGAACGACAAAGCGCTAGTTCACCTCGACAGGCTTGGCGCCGGGATAGCGCTCCTCAAAGTCTAGGCGGTACTTATTGTCATTGGTGCCCGCCACGTTGTCGCGCGACAGCGGCGCCACGATCTCATTCTTGTGGTCCGCAGGCTTGGCGTATTTCAGGCTGATCTCCCAGGCATCACAGATTGCGTCAATGCGGTGATCCAGGTCGTCGTACAGGGCGATGATGTCCTTCCAGGAGCTGTAGTTCTTGGAGCTCGTCGGGACGTCCAGGTCCTCGACGATGTCGTAATACTGCTCGATGGTGTCCTCCGTGCGCTCGGCGACGTCGGCGAGATTTTGACGGGTGGTTCGATCCTCTTCCAGATAGTTGCCGTTGAAGTTCTGCGCGCAGCCACGGACCTGGCTGTCGAGATCTTCGAGCAGGTCGTAGTATTCGCTCAGTCGGCGGTAGAGGTTCTGCTCAGAGAGCGTTGCTTCGCCGCCATCCTCGTCGTCATCATCGTCATCGTCGTAAAGGCTATTGGGATCGCCGAGAGGCTCAAGGTCATCATCGTCAACATCGTGGTGCAGCTTGGTAACCTCGGCGGTCGTCTGCGTACCGGCGTTGTCGAAAGGCTTGATCACAAAGAAAATGACCAGGGCGATGATGATCGCCACCAGCACAACGATAACGGCGATAAGCGGCCCGGTGCCGCTCTTTTTGGAAGCGGGGGTCTGTGGCGAAGCGGGCGCGTATGCGGGAGCCGGCTGCTGTTGGGGCGAGCCGCTCGCGACGGGTATGCGCTGCGTGGTCTCGACGGCCTCGGTCCTTGCGGCGGGGTCGGGGCTATAGGCGAGGGGGTCGTCCGCCTTGGCTTGCGGCGCATCAAGGGAGCCGGTCTGCTCAAAAGCGGGCTGGCTATCGCTCGCGGCTGTTTGCTCAACGGGTGCACCGCACGAGGTGCAGAACTTGGCATCATCTGCAAGACGCTTGCCGCACGAGGCACAATACCGAGACATTGCCACTCCTTTCGCCACATTTCAATGCAATACGACGATTATACCCAGCATCCAAAATTCCCCATCATAAGTTGCGGTGAAATAGGGACTGTTTGGCGGTCTCAGAGCTTCAATCAGTCCCTATTTCACCGCAACTTTGGAAAGGCGCCTTTAGCCATTGGGGACGCGCCGAGCACTGGGGTATCATGGCTTGGTTGATATATCTGCATTTACGCGCCTTGTAGGAAGGGGCTGCGCCCATGGCTTTTGAGCCTGCTCAACATAGCTTTATCACGCTCGAGGGCGTCGACGGTGCCGGCAAGTCCACGCAGGCGCGCCTGCTTGCCCGCGCGCTCGAACTCGCTGGCTATCAGGTCGTAACTCTGCGCGAGCCGGGTGGCACTGCCATCAGCGAAAAGATTCGCGCCCTGCTGCTCGACCCCGCCAACACGGCGATGGGCGATACCTGCGAGCTGTTGCTCTACGAGGCTGCGCGTGCCCAGTTGGTGCACGAGGTCATAGCCCCCGCCCTTGCGGCCGGCAAGGTGGTCCTGTGCGATCGCTTCTACGATTCCACGACCTGCTACCAGGCATTTGCCGACGGCCTCGATCGCCAGATGGTGCGCGACGCCAACAACCTGGCCGTCGCGGGAACGCACCCGGCGCTCACACTCGTCTACCACATCACGCCCGAGCAGGCGGCGCTACGCATGGCAGCCCGTGGCGCGGCAGATCGCATGGAGGCTAAGGGCATGGCATTCCAGGAGCGTGTCTACGAGGGGTTTTGCGCAATTGCTGCCGAGGAGCCAGACCGCGTAAAGCTCATCGACGCCACTACGACCGTCGAGGAAGTCTTCGAGAAGACGGTCGAGCAGGTTCGCGCGTACGGTCTCGACATTCCGCAGGAAGCCGTCGCCGCCGCGCTTGCCAAGGAGGCCGAGTAACATGGCCCCCGCTCAGGCAAGCCTGCTGGCCAAGCTCGACACCCAAGAGCGCGTGCGTGACTTTTTGACCAATGCCGTCGCTAGCGGTCGCGCATCGCACGCCTACCTGTTTTTGGGCGCTCCCGGCGCGGGCAAGCTCGACGCCGCGTGGGCGCTCGCCCAAGCCTTCCTGTGCGAGCAGAATGGCTGCGGCTCATGCGATAGCTGCGTGCGCGTCGCCCGCCATACGCACCCCGACGTGCACTATTACACGCCCGAGAGCGCCACGGGTTACCTCATTGCCCAGACCCGCGAGCTGCTCGATGACGTGCCACTGGCGCCCATCCGTGCCAAGGCCAAGGTCTACATCATCGACCGTGCCGAGCAACTGCGTGCCAACACCGCCAACGCACTGCTCAAAACGCTCGAGGAGCCGCCCGAGGGCGTTATGTTTATCTTGCTGGGCACCTCGGCCGACGTGATGCTGCCCACTATCGTGAGTCGTTGCCAGTGTGTGCCGTTTCGGCTGGTATCGCCCGCCGTCGCCGCGCAGGCCGTGAGCCGCGCCACCGGTCAGGACCCTGCGCGTTGCCGCATGGCGGTCGCCGTGGCGGGAAGCCCCACACGCGGCATCGAGTTTCTTAAGAGCGCCGAGCGCCAGGACGCCCGCCGTCAGATGGTCCGTGCCATCGACTCACTCATTGCCGCCGACGAGGCCGACGTGCTCAGTCGCGCCAAGTCGCTCATCGTCGCCGTCAAGGCGCCGCTTGCCGAGGTCAAGTCCACGCAGGAAAAGGTACTCGAGCAAAACGCCGACTACCTGTCGCGTGGAGCATTGAAGCAGCTTGAGGACCGCAACAAGCGCGAACTCAACGCGCGCGAGCGTTCGGGTATCATGGAAGCGCTGGCGAGCGCGCGGACGCTCATGCGCGACGTGCTGCTGACACTTCAGGACGAGGCAGCCGACGTGGTGAACGAGGACGTGCGCGACACGATCGGTCGGCTTGCCGCCGCGACCAATGTTGCGGGTGCCACCCAGGCGCTCGAGGCGGTCGCGACCGCCGAGCGCAACATCGCCAGAAACGTTACTCCCCAGCTGGCCATCGAGGTCATGCTGTTCGATATCAGGAAGGCACTGAAATGCCGTTAGTCGTACCCGTTAAGTTTACCTACGCCTCGCGCGACCTGTGGTTCGACCCGCAGGACCTGGATATCCTCGAGGCAGATTACGCTATTTGCTCCACCGAGCGCGGAACCGAGATCGGCCTGGTCACGGCTGATCCCTTCGAGGTACCGCAAGACGAGATCGGCCAGCCGCTCAAGCCCGTGCTGCGCGTGGCGAGCGACATCGACCTGCAGCTTGCCGATGATCTGGCCATCCAAGGCGACGAGGCCATGGTCGATTTCCGTCGCCTGGTCAAGGAGCTCGACCTCGAGATGAAGCCGGTCGGCGTCGAGTACCTGTTTGGCGGCGAGAAGGCCGTGTTCTACTTTGCGGCCGAGGAGCGCGTCGATTTTCGTCAGCTCGTCAAGGATCTGTCCTCGACGCTGCACATTCGCGTCGACATGCGCCAGATCGGCGTGCGCGACGAGACTCGCCTGGTGGGCGGCTATGCCCAGTGCGGCCAGGAGCTCTGCTGCACGCGCTTTGGCGGACAGTTTGAGCCCGTCTCGATCCGCATGGCAAAAGAGCAGGACCTGCCGCTCAATTCCTCCAAGATCAGCGGCGTTTGCGGCCGCCTGATGTGCTGCCTGCGCTATGAGTTCGAAGCGTACAAGGACTTTAAGAGCCGTGCGCCCAAAAAGAAGACGCTCATCGATACGCCGCTCGGCAAGGCGCGTATTCAGGAATATGACACGCCGCGTGAGCAGCTGGTGCTGCGCCTGGAGAACGGCAAGGTCTTTAAGGTCAACCTGGCCGATATGACCTGCTCGGAGGGCTGCAAAAAGAAGGCCGCCGAGCAGGGCTGCAACTGCCGCCCCGACTGCGTGACGCGCGACGTGCTCGAGCGCATCGAGTCGCCCGAGATGCGCCTGGCGCTCATGGAGCTCGACCGCGAGAACGGCGTCGACGTGGGCGATGGCCTGTCGAGCGCCGACCGTCTGGCCGGTACGTCGATGCCCAAGCGCCGTCGTCGCGATGCCGATTCCGATGCTCGCGCCGGTCAGGGGCAGGGCGAGGGCCGTGGCCGCGGAAAGGGCCGTGGCAATGCCGCAACGCCTGAGGCCGAGGAGGCCGCCGGTGGCCGTCGTCGTCGCAAGCGCGCGGGCTCGGGCGATGCTGCCGAGGCTGCAGCCGCGGGCAAGAACGCCTCTCGCGAGCGCGAGGTTCAGCAACCCCAGCAGCAGAATCGCGGCGGTGGCATGAACCCCACACGTCGCCGCCGCCGTCATCTGTCGAGCGAGGAGCGCGAGGACGCCTTCCGCGCCGCAGCTGCTCGCGAGGCTGGTGCCGCTTCCAAGGGCGCCTCGGCCTCCGATGCGTCTGCCGACAAGGGCGGCAAGTCACGTGGCGAGGATGAGCGCGCGCCGCGTCCGCGCCGTCGCCATTCCTCGGGCGCGCAGCAGAAGCCTTCAGTGCCCTCCGTGGCCGATCAGGTCTCGGATGGCGAGGTCAAGGTCACGCGCCGTCGTCCCGGAGATGGCGGGGGAGCGGCTGCTAAGGCTTCGCGTGGCGCCGCTCGCGACGAGCGCGAGCCGCGCGAGGATCGCGGTGGCGAGGGCTCGGCCGACCAGGGTCAAAAGCGCCGTCGCCGTCGCCGTTCCCGCAAGCCGCGCCAGGATGGTGGCGAGGGCTCGACCCCGTCTTCGTCCGCACCACAACCGCCCGCCGGCGAATAACGCCCGCGAGCGGATTTAGCCCGCCTTGCCCCGAGCGCATCGGGGTATCATAGCGCCGAATCAACAACCCTCCCTGCGACCGAACGTAGGGAGGGTTGTGTCTTGAAGAGCCATCTGAACATATTGAGCTGTCTGCAGGGTGCCGGTGCCCTACCGTTTGCGGACGAATTACTACCGTTTGCCGAGCGGGTGGCACGCGAGGCGCTCGAGGCATTGTCGCCAACACGATGTGCCGGCTGCGAGCGCGCCGGTGCGCTTATTTGCCAAGACTGCCTGGCCGCGCTCACGCTCATCGACCCACGTCATAGCTGCACCCGATGCGGTGCCCCGTTTGGGGATTTGCTGTGCACTGAGTGTTCGGTCGAGGGCACGTCCTCGGCAATGGCGGAGGCGCTCGACCGCTGCCTGGCGTGCGCCGTCTATGCGCATCCGCTGCCGCGCATCATTAAAGCGTACAAGGACGCGGGCGAGCGACGCCTGGCGCCGTATCTGGCGGAGCTGCTCTACGACACCGCCCTGCATGCCCAGGTCGTAGCGCCCGATCGCTACGGAGGTGTGCTGTCCGGTGCGGATGCGGTGGTGTTTGTGCCTGCGACGGCGGCAGCGTTTCGGCGGCGTGGCTTTGATCATATGGAGGCCATTGCGCGCCCATTTTGCGAGCTGTCGGGTGTTCCCCTGCTCGATGCCCTCGTCAAGTACGGGCATGGCGACCAGCGCGAACTCGGTCGTGAGGAGCGTCGCGAGCGTGCCCAAGGCATGTACGAGACGGTTGAGGACGTGCACGGCCGCCGCTTACTGCTTATCGATGACGTTATCACCACGGGCGCGACCATGGCAGCAGCCTCGGCGGAGCTCAAGCGTGCCGGCGCTGCGGCAGTCGATGGCCTTGCTATCGCACGTGTTTGGTAGGGGTGGTTTTGTGGCAGTGAAGATTGAGCGGCGCAACGAGCCGACAGACGAACAGCTAGCGGCTTCCGTAATCCTAACAGGCGCCTCGGCGCTACGCATGATGCGCGCCGAGCGCCGGCAGATGGGCTACATAAGCTGGAAGGACCTCGATCCCGATGAAGAGCGCCGTGTGCTGCGCACGTCGTCGCCCTCGACCGAGGACATCTATCTTCCCGACTTGGTGCGGATTGGGGCCGCAAGCAGCGAGGTGCAAGAGGATTTGTGCTTGCTGGTGGGATCTGCGGCGCAGCGCCGCCGCATGCCTGGCGTGGGCTGGTCCGTATGCTCCGGGTTGCCCGCCGGCTCGATTCTAGAGGTGGAACCGGGGGTGTACAGTCTATCTCCCGAGGCCCTTTGTGTTGCCATCGCCCGCGAGGTCGGCTGTATCCAGGCATTTGCCCTGGCCCAGGAGCTGTGCTCTAAGATTTCACTGAGCGACCGCGGGAAGTATCTGCCTCCCTACACCTCGCCTGTTACGAATAAACTTGCAAAGGACAAGGACCAGCCAGCAGACGTGGGCTACTTTGAAGTCGAGCCGGCGCTGACGCCCGATCGCCTGGCAGATTACCTTGCGGCATGCAAGGGGAATGTGGCCAAACAGCTGCAGCGTCTGTGTCCCTATCTTTCGGAAAACCTGCTCTCGCCCATGGAGTGCATCATGCTCGCCCTGTTTTCGCTTCCGTTTTCCTATGGCGGGTTTGCCTGCGGACCTTTTAAGACCGACTACAAGGTCGAGTTCGATGACCGTGCGCAGGCAATCTCGGGGATGCCTCATGCAGTTTGCGATGCGTATCAAGAGGCAGCCCGGTTTGACCTGGAATACAACGGTGAGCTGGGCCATTCCTCTCGGAGGGGACGTATCCATGATGAAAAACGCAACACGGGCTTGATTACTATGGGAATCGAGGTCGCGACGGTCAACAACGAAATGCTCTGTGACATGGAAGCGATGGAAGCGCTCGCATGGCGCATGCACCAGCGTATGCGAAAGCGGTACCGGAATCGTGTCGATGCTCGCAGGAAGAAGCAAGAGGCGTTGCTTAACACGCTGCGGGCGTGTTTTGGGCTTAAGCCGGTCTAATTCACGTCGAAAATAGGGGGTTAATCATATGCCCTGGCCAAAATATGGCAAATATGAGTACTGTCACTAAATCAGTAACAGCAAAATCAAGGAATTTAGGACTCGGAGGCGGCATAAAGTAAGAAGATAATAAACAAATGTGGAATAACTAAGCATCAGGTTGGCGACACTGAGCGCAAAATCTGTCCGAGAGGCCAAAATTGCCTGTTACTAAATTGGTGACAGTACTCATATTTGCCATTTTTTGGCCACGGCACCCTAGGAAGGGTGCCCCGGAGCTCCCCATAGGGGAGCTCCGGGCTTCACAGAGGCACGAATAGCCCAATCCGACCTGCGAAATCTGTACTCGCGATGCGAATGACGCCCCTAACCTTAAACTTTAGCTTGAACTTAGCTATAATGCGCTACGTTCCTACCAGGCTGTGGTTGCGGACGGACGAAATGCCCGCCCTAGTCCAAGACAGACGCGGTCAAAGGGATCCACGTAAGCGACCGCGTGCGCGCGGCGCGATCATGGCGCGTCCTAGATGTAAGCCGCACCGTCCGTTCTACTTTCTTTGGGGCAATACCGCCTCGCGGGCGAGCGGGCCAGTCGTGAAGGTGGCTGCGGCCTCCCGAGCAAACGCCCCGGTGCGCAAGTGTGGGGTCAAATACCAGGTCAGCTGGTGGGAACAACCTGATATTCCGCGCAACGCACGGATCGTATACGACACAGAAGGCAGGGTAGTGGACATGGTGAGGGGCAGCTTGATGCACGCGGCTCGGTTAGGTGCTGGGACCGCAGCGGTCATCGCCGTTTTGGGCCTGAGCGGATGCGCGTTCAACCCGCTGTCTACGTTCACGACTCCCACGATCGACCAGATCGAGTACGAGACCGTCACGCCGGCGGTGTCGGACGATGCCCTGGTCACTCCCGGAACCCTGACGGTCGCCCTCGATACTTCCGATGCGCCGCAGGCCATGCAGGACGCCGACGGCGAGCTCACGGGGTATGCGGTCGACGCCGCCCGCGCCCTCGCAAGCCGCATGGGCCTTAAGGTCGCCTTTGTCGATGCGTCCTCGGCAGGTTCCGCGCTCGGCGACAAAAAGGCTGATATCTTTATCGGCGAGATCAACTCCACGGACGGGGACGTTAGCTCGCTCGGCACCTGCCTGTACGATGCCGCTTCCGTGTTCGGTAAAACCAGCGATGGTGGGTCGCTAAGCGTTTCCACCGATACCCTTAACACGTCTACTCTGGGTGTCCAGATGTCCTCGGCCTCGCAGGAGGCGCTTGCTAAGCAGAGCATCACCGCCAACCAAAAGACCTACTCCAACATCAACGAGTGCTTTGAGGCGCTCGAGTCCGGCGAGGTCGACTATGTAATCTGCGACTCCACGGCCGGCGGCTACCTTGCACGCCTGATGAGCGAGGTCTCCTATGCCGGTTCGCTCGAGGCGCCCTCGACGCTTGGTGTTGCGGGCCTCTCGTCCAATGACGAACTGTGCCGTGCCGTGAGCGATGCCCTCGACGGTATTACGGCCGACGGCACGCTCGAGGCGGTCCACTCTGTCTGGTATGGCAGGATGCCCTACGACCTCACCACTAAGACGGTTTCGGGCGCTAACGTGCAGCCGGGCGACTCTGAGTCCAGTGAGACCGCATCCTCCGGCAGCGAGTCCTCCGATTCCAACAATGAGACCGCATCCTCCGAGGACAAATCGTCCAGCCAGGAAGGCACCATCACCGACGACGACATTAACAAACTTAATAGCTAGTTATTGCTAGGGGTGGTGTCTCCTATACGTTGGAAAGGACGCCTCTTCACGGTTTCAACACGCACTGCCGGGTTTCCCCAATAGGGGAGCCCGGCTTTTTTATCCCTATAAAACCAGCAGGTCAAAGCCAATTTTCGGGACCAAATACAAAGCCGTCGGCTCCCTTCTATAGCGCACTTTGCCACGGAAAAGTGCGAGACTTCGGTATGCGGTATCAAGCAATCGTTATTCGGGTCTTTAGGAATCCGCGTGATTAAATGCACGGCAATGGGTACATAGCCAGTACAGTAAGTCCCCGAGGCAGATTGGAGCCACGTATGGATATCAAGGTTTCTGGACGCAAGACGACGGTAACCGATGCTCTGCGTGCGCATGTGGATGAGAAGATCGGCGAGGCGCTCAAGGTTTTCGATATCGAGCCCATGACGGTCGACGTTGTACTTCGCTATGAGAAGAACCCCTCGAACCCCAACCCGGCAATCGTCGAGGTTACGGTTCGCGCCCGCGGTTCGGTGATTCGCGTTGCCGAGCACGGTGCAGATATGTACGCCGCCATCGACCTCTCCGCCGATAAGGTCACCCGCCAGCTGCGCAAGTTCAAGACCAAGGTCGTGGACAACCGCCAGGGCGGTGCCAGCGCAGCGGATGTTGCACCAGTCGAGCGCGTCGATGATCTGGCCGACCTGCTGCTGCCCGAGGAGGAGGACGACCTGCTCGTCCGCGAGAAGGTCATCGATGTCACCCCGATGACTGAGGAGCAGGCGCTGGTACAGACCGATCTGCTCGGCCACGACTTCTACGTGTTCGAGAACGCGACGACCGGCCTTATCAATGTGGTGTATCACCGTAAGAATGGTGGATATGGCATCATCAAGCCCCGCATCGAAACACTTGACGAGTAAAATACGTTAACTTGCATGAGTTAACGGTTGGCGGCCATCCCATGCGGGTGGCCGCCTTTTTACGTAAGGAGTCGCTTTGATGGACAAGGCCGCATCCGCCGGTCATTCGGACCGTTGCCGCATCGTCGTCGATACCTGCTGCGACTTTAGCCCCGAGGTCGCTGCGAACCTCGATGTCGATATCTTGGGTTTCCCCTTCATTATCGATGGCGAGGAGCGCACGGACGACATCTGGTCGAGCATCACACCCAAGGAGTTCTACGACCGTATGCGCGCCGGTGCCCGCGTGTCCACCTCGGCTGTGTCGCTCGGTCGCTATATCGAGTTCTTTACCGAGTGCGCCAAAGAGGGTACGCCTACGGTCTACCTGTGCTTTACCTCGGCGCTGTCGTCGAGCTACAACTCCGCGTGCCAGGCGGCGGACGCCGTGCGCGCCGAGTATCCCAACTTTGAGCTGTACGTGGTCGACAACGCTCTGCCCTGTGCGACCGGCGAGCTCTTGGCGCTTGAGGCCGTGCGCCAGCGTTCGGCGGGACTGACCGCCAAGCAGCTGGTCGACTGGGCAAACGAGGCCAAGACCTATGTCCACGGTTACTTTACGCTCGAGAGCTTTGACGCGCTGGCTGCCGGCGGCCGCATTCCGCCCGCGGCGGCACAGCTCACGGCAAAGCTCGACGTCAAACCCGAGCTGTCCTACGACCTGGCCGGCTCGCTGTCGCTGATCGGCGTCAACCGCGGTCGCAAGAAGGCGCTCAAGTCCATCCTCAAGTCGTTCCGCGAGAACTATGTGCCCGATCGCACCATGCCCATCGCCATTATGACGGCCGATGCCGAGAAGGACGGCGACTGGCTCGAAGCCGCCATCCGCAAGGAGGAGGGTTGCGCCGACGTCACGATCATTCGCAGCTCCGTCGGTCCTACCATCGGCTCGCACGTGGGCCCCGGCATGGTGGCCTGCGCGTTTTGGGGTAAGAACCGCGCCGACAAGGCGTCGCTTTCCGACCGCATCGCCCGCCGCGTGCGCGGCCAGTAGGCAAGCGCTGCGTCCGTAATCGCCCTCGACTCACAGCCCAACGCTGGCACCGAGTATTCAACCTGGTAATAACACCCAACCCAAAAGGAAAGGTTTCATGGCAAACAAGCTCTCCGTCGCATTCATCGGCACCGGAATCATGGGTGCCCCCATTGCCGGCCACATCCTGGATGCCGGCTATCCCGTCACGGTCAACAACCGCACTAAGTCCAAGGCCGCCGCGCTTATCGAGCGCGGTGCCGTTTGGGCCGATACGCCGGCAGATGCCGTGGCGAACGCCGACGTCGTCTTTACCATGGTGGGTTATCCCTCCGAGGTCGAGGAGCTCTACCTGGCGGGCGACGGCCTGCTCGCGTGCACTAAGCCCGGCGCGGTCCTGATCGACCTCACCACAAGCTCGCCCGAGCTGGCGCGCGACATTGCCGAGGCCGCCCAGGTTTCCGGCCGCATGGCGTTTGACTGCCCCGTCACCGGCGGCGAGTCTGGTGCTATCGCCGGCACGCTCACGGCTATCGTGGGCGCCACCGAGAACGATATCGCCCCAGTCCGCGACATCCTTGCCACCTTTGCGGCCAACATCTGCTGCTTCGACGGCGCTGGCAAGGGCCAGGCTGCCAAGCTCGCCAACCAGGTGTCGCTGGGCGCCTGCATGGTCGGCATGGCAGACGCCATGGCATTTGCCGAGCTGAGCGGCCTTGACCTGGAGAAGACCCGCCAGATGATCTTGGGCGGTACCGGCAAGTCCGGCGCCATGGAGAGCCTGGCTCCCAAGGCGCTCGACGGCGACTACAAGCCCGGTTTTATGGTCGAGCACTTCATTAAGGACCTGCGCCTGGCCCTTGCTTACGCCGACGACCGCGAGCTCGCGCTGCCCGGCGCCGACGTGGCCTTTACGCTCTACGACATGCTCGACGCTATCGGTGGCGCCAAGCTGGGCACCCAGGCCATCACGGTCCTCTACAAGGAGGAGGCCGACGCCATCGCCGCCGGTCTGGACTGGTCGCAGTATCGCCCCGAGGAGCACGGTGCCCACGAGGACGGCTGCGGTTGCGGCGAGCACGGCGACGAGCATGAGTGCGGTTGCGGCCACCATCACGGCGAGGACCACGAGTGCTGCGGCGGCCACGGTCATGACGACGGCCACGAGTGCTGCTGTGGCCACCATCACGGGGAGTAGCGCCCATGAGCTGGACGTTCGTGGTGCTTGCGCTGGCGCTCTTTCTCTTTGCGATCTACATCGGCTTTCTGTGCGGCCAGTGGGCGTGCGAAAAGCGCGTCATCACCAAGCGCGACTACTGGATTGCCAACTTTGCGGGAGCGGCGGCAGTCGTCCTGCTGACCTGGGTGTTCTCGCTGTTCCCGCTGGTGCAGTTTGCGCCGATCGGCTGGCTCGGCGGCTTTATCGCAGGCCTTAAGATGAGCTTTGGCGAGTCCGTCGGTCCGTGGCGCAAGCACGACGAGGTCTTTAACGTCAACAAGGCTCATCGCGCCGCCGCCGACGCGGGCGACGCCGAGGAGCGCCGCCGCGCACGTCGCAATGGCGCGGCCGACCGACAGCTCATCTCGGTCACCGATGAGAGCAAGGGTGCTGGCAAGCACGCTAAGAAATAGTAAGAAGAGGTAACTATGGCAGAAAATAAAGACGAACAGCTCACCGACGAGGAGCTGGCACAGCTCCAGCTGGCAGAGGAGAACGAGAACGCCGTCGACCGTCTGGTCCAGGAGCTCGGCTGCCCCACGCGCCGCATCCGCCAGTTTGCCGCCCGCGTGCTGCATCTGCTTGCCGAGCGCGATCCGCAGCGCGTCGTGTCCTGCGTGCCCGCGCTGATCGAGGCGCTCGACCGCCCCGAGGCGCAGACCCGCTGGGAGGCCCTCGATGCCCTGACGGCGCTCGCCACCACCTGCCCCGAGCAGCTGGGCGATGCCTTTGAGGGCGCCGAGACCGCGCTGTTCGACGAGATTTCCTCCACGCTGCGCTATGCCGCCTTCCGCCTGCTGTGCGTGTGGGGTGCCACGAGTGTCGAGCGTTCGCGCGAGGCTTGGCCCATCCTGGACGAGGCCATCCAGTGCTACCACGGCGACCTTGAGTATCGCGACATGCTCGGTTGCCTGTACGAGTTTTGCCAGGGCGAGATCGACGCCGAGGTTGCCGAGAAGCTTGCGCTGCGCCTTAAGTTCGATGCCGAGAACGGTAAGGGCAGCTATCTCAAGGCCCGTTCGAGCGAGATTTGCGAAATGCTTGTTAAACGTTTTGGCCTGGATCTCTCCAAAAAGAAGAAGCGTGCTAGCGTTAAAAAATCTGAGGCCGCCGAAGACGAGGAGTAACAGATTATGGCGCACGATGTAGTCCTGATTCCCGGTGACGGTATCGGTCCCGAGATTACGCAGGCCATGCGCCGCGTGGTCGAGGCCGCCGGTGTCCAGATCAATTGGAATGTCCAGGAAGCCGGTGCCGGCGTCATGGACGAGTTTGGCACGCCGCTGCCCCAGCACGTGCTCAATGCGGTCGCCGAGACCAAGGTTGCCATCAAGGGTCCCATTACTACGCCGGTCGGCACGGGTTTCCGCAGCGTCAACGTTGCCCTGCGCAAGCATTTCGACCTGTACGCCTGCGTGCGCCCTTGCCTGTCGCAGCCGGGCGACGGCTCGCGTTTCCGCGACGTCGACCTGGTCATCGTGCGCGAGAACACCGAGGACCTCTACGCCGGCATCGAGTTCGATGAGGGCGCTGCCGAGGTCGAGGAGCTCTCGCAGCTCGTCGAGCGTTCGGGCCAAAAGACCTTCGCCGCCGATTCCGCGATCTCGATCAAGCCCATCTCTATCGCCAAGAGCCGCCGTATTGTGGAGTATGCCTTTGAGTATGCCCGCCGCTGCGGCCGCAAAAAGGTGACGGCCGTGCACAAGGCCAACATCATGAAGGCGACCGACGGCCTGTTCCTGCGCGTTGCGCGCGAGGTGGCCGCCAACTATCCCGATATCGAGTTCAACGACAAGATCGTCGACGCTACCTGCATGGGCCTGGTCCAAAACCCCAACGACTTCGATGTCCTGGTGCTGCCCAACCTGTACGGCGACATCGTGAGTGACCTGTGCGCCGGCCTGGTGGGCGGCCTGGGTATGGCTCCGGGTTCCAACATCGGTGCCGACTGCGCAATCTTTGAGGCTACGCACGGCTCCGCGCCCGATATCGCCGGTCAGGATATCGCTAACCCCACGGCCGAGATTCTCTCTGCGGCTATGATGCTCGATCACCTGGGCGAGAACGACGCTGCCAATCGCATTCGCGTCGCCGTGTCTGCCACGCTCGACGAGGGCGAGCAGGTTACCGGTGACGTGCGTCGTGCCCAGACCGGCTCCGTTGAGGGCGCTGTGGGCACGCAGGCCTTTGCCGATGCCGTTATCGCTCACCTGGCCTAAGGCATGCACACTGCAAACGCCTAAATAGTACTTAAGTGTTTGCGTATAACCTAAGAATCAATACGCCCGGCGCTCTGTCGGGCGTATTCTATTGAGGACTATGTTTCCTAACAAGGAGTAACTGATATGGGTCTGATTCAAAAGAAGGACGAGAAGGACGAGATCGACGGCATCCAGATCATCGAGCGCGGCGAAGGCCCCGACGGTGACGAGGACGAGAAGATCGATCTGGTCGCCGGTACGTCTGCCGAGCACATTGCCGCCGGCACGACGGCCGAGGAGGAGGACGCCCGACTGGAGGCTCAGATTGCCGCGGATGCCGCTGACGAGAACCTCATGCCCGAGGAGCAGGACGAGGACGACGACGCCGACGTGGACGACCACGCTTGCAAGCACAAGAAGACGATGATTGCCGCCTTTGTGGTCGCCGTCGTGATCGCTGCCGTGGTCGGCTTCTTTATCGGCAACGGTGGTTTTGGCGGCAAGGGCGTCGGCTCGGCGACCCTGACCGAGGACCAGCTCGATTCGACCGTGGCAAGCTATAGCTACAACGGCAAGAAGAGCGACATCACCGCGCGTGAGGCCATCGAGAGCCAGTACAGCCTCGACACCGTCAAGGATAGCGATGGCAACTACACCGCTCCTTCTGCTGACGTCATCCTGTCCTACGTGCGCAATCAGATTCTGCTGGACGCTGCCGAGGACGAGGGCATTACCGTTTCTTCCAAGGAAATGAAGCAGTACGCCGAGGATTCCATCGGCACTTCGGACTACAAGACCATGGCCACGCAGTACGGCGTGTCCAAGGACCAGGCCAAGCAGATCGTCCGTCAGTCCGCGACGCTGCAAAAGCTCTACAAGAAGAAGGTGGGCGATAGCTCTGCAAGCATGCCGACCGCCCCGACCGAGCCTGCTGACGGCAACGAGGAGACCGCGAGCAAGGACTACGCCGACTACATCATCAACCTTGTCGGCGATGAGTGGGATAGCTCAAAGGGCACTTGGAAGGATGCCGACAGCACCTATGCCAAGGCCTTCGCTGACGATGCCTTTACGGCCGATAGCGCCACCTACAAGCAGGCCATGACCGCCTATTACACCGCCTACCAGCAGTATTCCTCGCAGGCTTCGAGCGCCAGCTCCAAGTGGACCGAGTATGCTAACGGCCTCTACGCCAAGGCCAACATCAGCATCTACGGCCTGTTTGCGTAAAGAGTTGCACGGCTCATCGAGCATCTAGCTGATAGAAAACAAATTGCCCGCCAGTACGGAAGTCGTTCTGGCGGGCAATTTGCGTTGAGGGCGTGATTGGCGGCTTAATTATGGCTATTCATCTTTAAGTCCAAAAAGGCTATCGGCTTCATCGTCGGATATATATTCCAGTACATCGCCCGGTTGGCAGTCGAGTGCCCGGCATATCGCGTCAAGAGTTGAAAAGCGCACGGCAGAAACCTTGCCCGTCTTGATGCGCGACATATTGACCTGGGAGATGCCCACGCGTTCCGCAAGCTCTTTGGATGAGATCTTGCGTTCGGCGAGCATGCGGTCGAGCCGCAGAATAATCATGGATTCCCCCTAGAGCAACTCGTCATCTTGTATTTGCAGGATACACCCGTACTGGAAGACGCTGGCAATCAGGCTAATAATCAGGCCTGCAAAGACCATAGAGAGGTCGAGGTGCTGGCCGCCGAGCGCATCCGTAAAGTTGCCGCCAAATCCTGAGAGTATCAGCCCCGTGACTATGGCACCAAGAAGCTTCACAGCAACGCCGCCAATAAGGAACAAATGTCCTACTTGACGTAGTATGCGGATGCATTCGAGGTCAAAGGGCCTGCCCGCCTTTTCAATGGCGGAGAAAAACCTGTATGCGCTTAGCACAATGGCAAGCGCAAGGCATGTCATCATGGCGCTCCCTATGGCAGTATGACCGTCGTGCGCGACAAGCATAAGAGGGGTCTGTTCATTGGCGCCGACGAGAGCGAGAGATGGCCCTTCGCCGGCATTAAGCTCTACGGATTGGAGGCAGAACCCTTGGGAGAGGCTAGGCAATATGAGTAAAAGCTCGATTGCAATGACTGCGAGGAGTCCCAGAGCGAGCGCTACGGCGGTGCAGATTGTGGCCCATTTGCAGATGTGAGCGAGCTTCCCCAAATCGGCTATTGCCTGTTCGCGGTTGATGGGTTCATTCGATTTGGATACGTTCCAGCGGATCATAGCTCCTCCAACCAATGTCTAGGATGATATTTAAATCTTATAACATACTTAATGATAAACGATAAACAATTACAGATTAGAGTAAGTTATGTTTGTAAGACGAATAGCGAGAGCTTATGGCATATTTAGGGAGTGAGAGTTTGGCACGTGGGGGATGGACGAGTATCGAAATTTCCCGCAACCGCGCAAGTGCTTCATCGGGTCTCCCTAATTCATATGGAAAAGGAGCTGCAAACGATTGGAAATAACCGCTGAGCGGTCGAAAACTACCGTTCACCGATAATTTCTAAACTGGTTCTAACTGGTATTAAGTCAAAAAGACCAATTCACAAATCTTCACAATGACCTGCATTTTTTCTACATGCCTTTTTTGGCCACCCTGCGTTGTTTAGACACAGAAAAGGTTCCGATCTTTCGTCAAAGTATTTCGAAACGGTTTCAAAACCGCAGGTAGAAGTGTTAACGAGCGGTAAACGGTCGATTTATCGCCGTGAGCGGTGCAAAAACGTTTTACTGCGTGAATCAGCGAAAGCGACCTCTTCTGTGATGATATAGTGACAACAACACGTCACGTGGTTACTACCAGTTGAGAGACCACTGGTCTTCAAAGAACGCTTTCCAAGAAGCTTTAAGGGCGTCCGCCCGCTGGCTTCCGAAAACATCGGACTCAGATCGTACACACCTTCGGAAGGGAAATTTGAATGGTTGGCTTTATTCTTACCGGTCATGGACAGTTCGCACCCGGCCTCGCAAGCGCTATCGCTATGGTCGCCGGTGATCAGCCCGCTTTTACCGTCGTTCCTTTCGAGGGCGACCAGGCTGCTTCCTACGGTGAGGATCTCCGCGCCGCTATCACCGCCATGCGCGAGGAGTGCGATGGCGTGCTCGTCTTTACCGACCTGCTTGGTGGTACCCCGTTCAACCAGGCAATGATGATTGCCCAGGATGTCGACAACGTCGAGATTCTGACTGGCACGAACCTTCCCATGGTTATTGAGCTTCTGTTCCTCCGCGGCAACGCTACGCTCGCCGAGCTTGGCGAGCAGGCCGTGACCGTTGGCCAGACGGGCATCACCGCCCAGACGGTTGCCTCCGTCGCTGGTGCCGAGGAAGAGGATATCTTCGGTGACGAGGACGGCATCTAATGGCCGATTTCGGAGCCAGCGTCCTGAGCTCCTCGGTCGCTCTTTTAGGCCTGCTTGTCGTCATGGGCTTGATTTACACCATCTGGTCGCAAATCAACATGAAGAAGAAGCAGAAGTACTTCAAGGAGCTGCACACCGAGCTCAAGCCGGGTCAGGAGGTTCTTTTCGCCGGCGGTATCTACGGAACCGTCAAGGGCATCGAAGGCGAAAAGGTCCAGATCAAAGTCCGATCCGGTGCCGTCGTAGATGTTTCGCGTTACGCGATTCAGGAGATCAAGTAACTGTCGTCAGCAAATAACGAAAGGAAGCTGATCAACATGGCAGAACCCAACATTCTTCTTACCCGCATCGATAACCGACTGGTCCATGGTCAGGTTGCCACCCAGTGGAACTCCACCTTGGGCTCCAACCTTATCCTCGTCGCCAACGACGATGTGTCGACCAACACCATGCGCCAGAACCTCATGAAGATGGCCGCTCCCGCCGGCGTCGCTACGCGTTTCTTCTCCCTGCAGAAGACCATCGACGTCATTGGCAAGGCGAGCCCGCGCCAGAAGATCTTCATCGTGGCCGAAACACCGGAAGACGTGCTTACGCTCGTCAAGGGCGGTGTGCCTATAAAGAAGGTAAACATCGGCAACATGCACATGTCGGAAGGAAAGCGCCAAGTCGCCACCTCCGTCGCAGTTAACGACGAGGATGTCGCTGCGTTTAAAGAGCTGCAGGAATTGGGGGTGGAGTTGGAGATCAGGCGCGTTCCGAGCACGCCTGTTGAGGACACGAGCAAGCTCTTCTCGTAATCCTCGTGATCCACGTTGTCAGGATTGAAACCCTGACGTTCTGTACGTGATATCCAAAGTGCGTACATACATTTTGAAAGGAGGAGCAAGATGGAATACTCGATCATCCAGGTCGCTCTGGTCTTCATCGTCACGTTCGTCGCGGCAATCGACCAGTTCAACTTCCTCGAGTCTCTCTATCAGCCCATCGTCACCGGCGCCGTCATCGGTCTTATCCTTGGCGACCTCAACACCGGTCTTCTCGTGGGTGGTACCTATCAGCTCATGACGATCGGCAACATGCCGATCGGAGGCGCTCAGCCGCCTAACGCCGTCATCGGCGGCATCATGGCAGCCATTCTCGCTATCGCTACGGGCCTCGAGCCCAACGCGGCAGTCGGCCTTGCCATTCCGTTCGCTCTGCTTGGTCAGCTCGGCGTTACCCTGGTCTTCACGCTTATGTCGCCGCTCATGTCCTCCGCGGACAACATGGCTCACAACGCTGACACCAAGGGTATCGAGCGTCTGAACTACTTCGCCATGGCTCTGCTCGGCCTGATCTTCGCCGTCGTCGTTACCCTGTTCTTCATCGCTGGCGCCACCATCGGTCAGACCATCGCTTCCGCCATCCCGACTTGGCTGCAGACCGGTCTTTCCGCTGCAGGCGGCATGATGCGCTTCGTCGGCTTCGCCGTCCTGCTCAAGGTTATGATGAACCGCGATATGTGGGGCTTCTTCCTCATGGGCTTTGGCCTCGCGCTCATCACCGTTGCCAACGATTCTCTGGCAACCCCTGCTCTGCTCATCCTCGCTCTCATCGGCTTCGGCATCGCCTTCTGGGACTTCCAGCAGCAGACCGAGCTGAAGGGTGCAGCTGTTTCTGACGGAGGTGACTTCGAAGATGGCATCTAATGAGTATGTGATCCCGGAGCACTACGAGGATCTCACTCCTGCTCCGCAGCTCGACCAGAAGACCCTCAACAAGATGGCTTGGCGCTCCTGCTTCCTGCAGGCCTCGTTCAACTACGAGCGTATGCAGGCCGCCGGTTGGCTCTACTCCATCATCCCCGGTCTGGAGAAGATCCACACCAACAAGAACGACCTCGCGGCTTCCATGAGCCACAACCTGGAGTTCTTCAACACTCACCCGTTCCTCGTCACCTTTGTTATGGGTATCGTGCTTTCGCTCGAGCAGAACAAGGTTGACATCCCCACGATCCGCGCCGTCCGCGTCGCCGCAATGGGCCCGCTCGGTGGTATCGGTGACGCCCTGTTCTGGCTGACGCTCGTGCCTATCACGGCCGGCATCACCTCCAACATGGCTATCAACGGTAACGCCGCTGCGCCGCTGATCTTCCTGGTGATCTTCAACGTCGTCCAGTTCGCTCTGCGCTTCTGGCTCATGAACTGGTCCTACAAGCTTGGCACCAGCGCTATTGACGCTCTGACCGCCAACATGCAGGCCTTTACGCGTGCCGCTTCCATCATGGGCGTCTTCGTCGTCGGTTGCCTGGTCGTCACCATGGGTGGCACCCAGATCAACCTCCAGATCCCCAACGGCACCACCCGCGGCCTCTCCGCTACTACCGTGATCGTCTCCGAGAAGGAGGCCGAGAACTTCACCGGTATGGAGGGCATCGATACCGAGACCGCTGAGGCCGGTACCATCGCCATGACCGATGAGGACGGCAACGCCCTCACCGCTTCCGATGCCGACGGCAACGCTGTCGAGTGCGGCGTCACCGATCTGGGCAACGGCATGGAGTCCGTCACCTACGGCACCGTCACCGAGGATCCGGTCAACTTCTCTGTTGCCGACACCCTCAACACCATCGTTCCGAAGCTTGTCCCGCTTATGCTTACGCTGCTGCTTTACTACATGTTCGCTAAGCACAGCTGGACCCCGACCAAGGGCATTCTGCTGCTCTTCGTTCTGGGCATCCTGGGCGCTGGCCCGCTTGGTCTCTGGCCGAGCATCTGGTAAGGCTCTAGCTTGAGGGGTGTGTCCCTACGCGGCTCACACCCCGACCCCTTAAGCCATGTGTATGTTAAAAGCCGCGTGCTCGAAAGAGCGCGCGGCTTTTGTTTTCTTAATGATTCGGGTGTTGCAGATCGATAATGCTTAACACCCTAGGTAGTTAGCCGAATTCGAGCAAAAGGGAGGATAGGATGGCGATCGGAGCGCGTAAGCAACCGCTGTACGATCAGCTGGTCGATATTCTGACCGAAAAGATTGACCATGAATATCGCGCCGGTGACATGATTCCTTCCGAGCGCGAACTTTCGGAGCGCTATGGTCTCTCGCGCACTACGGTACGCCTGGCTCTGCAGGAACTGGAGCGTTTAGGACTGGTGGTTCGGCAGCACGGTCGCGGTACCTTTGTGACCGACCGTTCGGCAAAGGCAACCAATCTTATGCAGTCCTACAGCTTTACCGAGCAGATGCGCGCGATGGGTCGCGACCCCGAGACCACGATTCTCGATTTTTGCGAGATGGAGGCCGATAAGAATCTGGCCGAGCATATGGGATTACGTATCGGTGATCGCATTTTTAAGCTCAAGCGCCTTCGTTCTGCCGACAACATGCCCATGATGGTCGAACGTAGCTATCTACCGGTTCGTCAATTTCTGTCCCTAAAGCGACCGTTGCTGGAGCGTAAGCCGCTTTACGATGTGATTGAGCAAGACTTTAAGCAAAAAATACGCGTGGCCGAAGAGGAGTTCTATGCGAGCATAGCCCGTCCCACCGATGCCCACCTTTTGGAAATCGTCGAGGGCTCGCCTGTGCTCGATTTGGTTAGGACTACGTATAACGAGTCAAACGAGGTTGTGGAGTATACGCTCTCGGTTGCTCGTGCCGATCAGTTTAAATACAAGGTTTACCACCAGCGTAGCGATTAGTGTCTGCACCGTTTCCATATGATGATTCTTTGTATTTAACTGGTTACTACCAGATAACCAATCGAAGTGTATAATTGCACGTCAGAGGATTACTTCTAGAGAGAGGTATTAGAAATGTTCGAGAAGAGTGTCGAGGAGCTCACCGAGCTCGGCGCCCAGATCACCACGGCCGAGATTGCTCAGCAGCCCGAGCTTTGGCGTGATACGCTCAACATCTATCGCGAGAACAAGGAGGCCATCGAGGCCTTTCTGGCTGAGGCTCGCGCTATGGGCGAGGGCCGTCTGTCCGTTGTCTTCACCGGTGCCGGTACGTCCGACTATGTTGGCGATACCTGCGCCCCGTACCTGCGTCACGCTGGCAACACTGATCTCTACGACTTTAAGCCCATCGCCACGACCGATATCGTGAGCGCCCCGCGCGACTTCCTGCGCGCCGAGGATCCCACGCTCGTGGTTTCCTTTGCCCGCTCTGGCAACAGCCCCGAGAGCCTTGCCGCCGTCGCCGTTGCCAAGGAGCTCGTCCACAACGTCAAGTTCCTCAACATCACCTGCGCTCCCGAGGGCAAGCTCGCTGTCGAGTCCGCTGATGACCCCAATGCGCTGACGCTGCTCATCCCGCGCGCCAACGACAAGGGCTTCGCCATGACCGGTTCCTACACCTGCATGACCCTGCTCTCTACCCTCATCTTTGACGAGGCTTCCGACGAGCAGAAGGCCGAGTGGGTCGAGACCATCGCCAAGATGGGCGAGGAGGTCATCGCTCGCGAGTCCGAGGTTGCCGATTACCTGGCTGGCGACTTCAACCGCGTGACCTACTTGGGTTCCGGCTCCTTCGGTGGCCTTGCCCAGGAGAGCCAGCTCAAGATCCTCGAGCTCGCTCACGGTCTAGTCGCTACTTCCTACGACACCTCTATGGGTTATCGTCACGGACCCAAGTCCTTCGTCGACGACAAGACCCTCGTGTTCGTGTTCGTCAACAACGATGCCTACACCCGTCAGTACGATATCGACATCCTCAACGAGATCGGTGGCGACGAGATCGCTCAGCACACCGTTGCCGTTCAGCAGGATGGCGCTACCGTCTACGAGGGCGAGTCCTTCACCTTTAAGGGCTATGAGGCACTCCCCGAGGGCTACCTTGCCCTGCCGTTCGTGATGTTTGCCCAGGCCATCAGCCTGCTCAACTCCGTGCGCGTGGGCAACACGCCCGATACGCCGAGCCCCACCGGCACGGTCAACCGCGTGGTTAAGGGCGTGACGATTCACCCCTTCACCGCTTAATCGCGTCCCCCCTGTAAGGGCGCCCGTCCGCTCATAACGGCGGGCGGGCGCTTTTTGTTTTACCTGAGCTGGGTATAAGCATCACCACAGTCAACTGCTTTAGAAGCAAGGAGTGCATATGAGCACGTACGCAATTAAGGCTGACAAGTTCTTCTTGCCGGCAGGCCCGCAACTGGGCGGCTATCTTATGGTCGAGGATGGCGTCTTTGGCGCCTGGCAGGCCGACGAGCCCTCTTGCGAGATTAAGGACTACACTGGATCGTGGATCGCACCGGGTATGGTCGACACCCACATTCATGGCTTCTATAACCACTCGACTACCGATAACGATCCCGAGGGCATTGATATCAGCTCGACCGAGCTCGCCCGTCGCGGTACCACCAGCTGGCTACCCACGACGTTCACCGATGGCGTCGAGCAGATCAAGGACGCCTGCGCCGCCATCGCTCAGGCGGACGAGGGTCGCGGCCCCGACTTCTGCGGTGCTCGCATTCAGGGCATCTACCTGGAGGGCCCCTTCTTTACCATGAAGCACGTGGGCGCGCAGAACCCCGCTTATCTTATCGATCCCTCCGAGGAGGTCTTTGATCAGTGGCAGGAGGCTGCGGGCGGTCGCATCGTTAAGAGCGCCATGGCGGCCGAGCGCGACGGTGCCGCTGCTTATGCGGCTGCTCTGAACGCCAAGGGTGTGGTGACCAGCATCGGTCACTCCGACGCCACCTACGATGAGTGCATCGCCGCCATCAACGCCGGTGCCAGCTGCTTTACGCATACCTATAACGGCCAGCGCGGGCTGCATCACCGTGAGCCCGGTGTCGTGGGTGCTGCTATGTCCACGTCCGAGACCTACGCCGAGATCATCTGTGACGGCAAGCACGTAAACCCTGCCGCCATCAAGGCGCTGCTGCAGGCCAAGGGCTGGCAGCACACGGTACTCATCACCGACTGCCTGGGCTGCGGCGGCATGCCCGAGGGCAGCTACACTAGCGGCGGCATGGACGTCATCATGAAGGACAACCTGTGCTGGCTCGCCGATGGCAAGAGCATTGCCGGTTCGGTGCTCACGCTTGCCCAGGGCGTCAAGAACATCGTCGACTGGGGCATCGCCAGCGCCGATATCGCCATTCGCATGGCAACCGAGGTACCGGCACGCTCCGCGCACATCGAGGATAAGTGCGGCAGCATCATGCCGGGTCGCGACGCCGACTTTGTCGTGTTCGACCATGAGCTCACCCTCGTCGAGACGTATGTTGGCGGCCAGAGCGTCGGCAACGCCTTTACCGAGTAACGAAAGAAAAAGACGGCGGGCCCGAATCTGCTCGGACCCGCCGTACGGGTTAAACGCTCAAAAGCACCTTTACAGTTACAGCTTGCTAGCGATTTTCTTTGCCGTACGCTTAACGCCGGCCACCAGGCCTCCTGCAGGATGCTCCTTCTCGTATGCTAGGCGCTTCTCGCGCTTGGCGTACTCTTCGACGATGATGTCTCCATACTCGTCTTCGATCTTGTCGAAGAAGTCGACGGCACCCTTAATTTCCTCAGCGGTCGGGTGCCCCTTCTGGACGCCGCCGGCGAGCTTGAACGGCCCCCACGTATCAAAGCCGGGGCAGCCGTAGACACCCATAAAGATGGCCTGCCTCATGCGGCAGATGCCATCGATATCCTTGCCGTACCACTTGTTTTTTCCACCGTAGGTCATAAGGCCAAACACCTTGTCCTGCGGCTGCAACACGTTAGTGAGCACGCGTGCCATGTCCTTGTCGATCTCGGAGTAATAGATGCCCGTGGCGACACCAATCAGATGGTATTCGTGCAGGTTGGGATACTCGTTTTTGCCGAGTGTTTTCACGTCGAGGGTATCGATTTCGGGGTGCGCCTCGACAATGGCGTCCACGAGCTTTTTCGTATTGCCGTGGTGGCGTGAGGCATAAAGAATGATGGTTCGCATAAGAAGGCCTTTCAGCTGTAATTGCATCAATGTCTGTATGGTACCCCGTTACATGGCCGGGATACCGGACGCATCGATGAGCGTGCGGGTTTGTTCTATGGTTAGGATTGAAACGGGCGCTTGCGTGAAATAAAGCAGTTGTTCGAAAGGATGGGTAATGGAATACGCTCTCTCCAACGATTCGATTTCTATTAAGGTTTCCACGGCTGGTGGCTCGTTTACCTCGATTGAGGCCGGAGGTCGCGAGTACTTGTGGCAGGGTGATCCCACCGTGTGGTCCGGCCAGGCGCCGATTTGCTTCCCGATTTGCGGAGGCTTGCGCGACAACAGCGCCATGACGTTTGCCGGGCATCATGTAAAGCTCGCTCGCCACGGCTTTGCGCGCAAGCAGGAGTGGAAGCTGCTGAGCCAAGGCGAGAACGAGTTGGCTATGTGCCTGGCTTCGGAGGATAACGCCGCGCTGCTGAGCGATTATCCGTATCCGTTTAGGCTCGTCGCCCGCTATACGCTCGAGGACGCCGCCGTGCGTGTCTCCTATGAGGTTACCAACGAGGGCACCGAGGATATGCCGTTCTTTATCGGTGGGCATCCCGGCTTTAGGTGCCCGCTCGATGAGGGCGAGGCCTATACGGACTACGAGTTGCGCTTTGAGAAAGAAGAGGCTGCAGAGCTTTGCACCGCTGTCCCTTCGACTGGCTTGATTGACGTGGACAAGCGCTCCAAGAACCCCATGGTGGGAAAGACGCTGCCCCTGTCGCACGAGCTCTTCGATTTTGCGGAGACCATCTTTGACGTGCTCGAGAGCCGCCAGGTCATGCTTTCCAAAAAGGGCGAGGACAAGGGCGTCCGCCTGAGCTTTGAGGGCTTCCCATATCTCATTGTGTGGAGCAAGCCCGAGGGCGATTTTGTGGCAGTTGAGCCTTGGGGCGGCCTTTCGACCTGCTCCGATGAGGACGACGTGCTTGAGCATAAGCGTGGCTGCCTTGTCGCCAAGCCCAAGGAGACCGTCGTTCGCTCGTTCACGATTGAGATTCTGTAATTCCGTTTTGTCGACTCGTATCGCGAGGCACAAGGAGCCTGCGAGATAAGGAGCTAAAAATGATCCTCACCGTTACGATGAACCCGTCCGTCGATACACGCTATCAGCTCGATGAGCTCATTATCGACGACGTTAACCGTGTGACGCCCGAAAAGACCGCCGGCGGCAAGGGTCTCAACGTGGCCCGTGTACTGGGTCAGCTGGGCGACGACGTTGTGGCAACCGGTCTACTCGGCGGCCACATGGGCGCCTACATGGCCGAGCTCATGGATGCCAACGGCATTAAGAATGATTTTGTACCCATCAAGGGCGAGACTCGCATTTGCCTTAACATCCTCCACGCCGGCAACCAGACCGAGCTACTCGAGAGCGGCCCGACGATTGCCCCCGAGGAGCTCGATGCCTTTACCGCCAAGTTCGCCGAGCTTGCGAGCAAGGCCGCTGTCGTTACCATCTCGGGTTCGCTGCCCCGTGGTGTCGAGGCGGGCTACTACGCCAAGATCACGGGTATTGCCGAGAACGCCGGCGCCAAGGTGCTGCTCGATACCTCGGGTGCTTCGCTCGAGGCCGCCCTTAAGTCCGAAATTAAGCCCGAGCTGGTCAAGCCTAACCTGACCGAGATTAACGGCCTTCTGGGCACGAGCTTTACCACCGACGATGTGGACGAGCTCCGCGCCGCGCTCGCCTCTGATGCCCGCTTCTCCGATATCCCCTGGGTCGTCGTGTCCATGGGCGCTGCCGGCTCCGTTGGCTTCCACAATGGCCGTGCGTTCCGCGCAAAGACGCCCGATATCCCTGCCGTTAACGCTACGGGCTCTGGTGACTCCACTATCGCTGGCTTCGCGCATGCCATTGCTGCCGGCGCGGACGACGAGACGGTGCTGCGTACCGCCAACACCTGCGGCAAGCTCAATGCCATGGATCCCATGACCGGCCATCTGGTCATGGACCGTTGGGACGAGGTCTACAACGGCGTTGTCGTGACCGAGCTGTAAAAGCCTGGGCGTCGGCCCCGGCATTGCTTGCTAGCTCATGTCGACGACAAGTGCGGTAGCATTATGCTGGGGCGCGACGCCGAGTTTGTCGTGTTCAATCCCGACCTTACCCTGGTCGAGGCGTATGTGGGTGGCAACAGCATCGATAACGCGTTTGCCGATTAGCCGCCAAAGAAGCGATCCGAGAGGGGATTTAGATGATTTACGGTGCATTGGGCGATATCGAGGAGTACCGCGGAATTCTCAAGGGCCTCGACGTGCTGATCGACTGGCTCGAGGAGAACGACCCGGCAGAGCTCGAGGTCGGCAGCCATCCGATTCTGGGCGACAAGGTCTATGCGAACGTCATGGCTCCCACGACGCGTCCCGAGGCCGAGGCTCACTATGAGACGCATCAGCGCTATCACGACCTGCAGATCGACGTCGAGGGTCGCGAGGCCTTTAAGGTCGCCACGGGCAGCCTGACGCTGGTTCAGGAGTTTGACGAGAAGGACGACTACGATCTGGTCGATTCCGACGCTTCGATCGCCGGCGATCTTGCCGACGACAAGTTTGCGCTGTTCGTTGCCGGCGAGCCTCACATGCCCACGCTCGAGTTCCCGGGCGATGGCGCACAACCGATCAAGAAGATCTGCTTTAAGCTGCTTGCCGACGCCTACTGGGAGGAGTAGCGAGCTGCTCGGCTGAGTTGTTCGTCTGATGGCGTGATTCCCCTAGGGAAATCACGCTAGGACCCCGCCAAACGGGTTTTCCCTAGGGAAATCACGTTTGGCGGGGTTTTCTGTTTTTGAATAGGGAAGCCTCATTTATTTGCGAAGAACATCGGCTAGCCGCAGGATTGAAATCATCGACCGATAAGTGAGTTCCACTTTTTCGCCCGCAAGCAGTCGTTTCGAGCCAATCTCATCTAGCCCCACAAGCCGAGAAAACAGCGGGCCGCTCATCGTGCCATCGTCAATTGATTCCCTTATGGTCTTCAAAACGTCCGTATCATGAAGCGATGCCGAGCTGTAGGGGGCAACACGAGCGGAACTCTCAATTAACGACGAGACAAAAGGATGGAGATGCTTTGGACATAGTCCATCAAACACCACATCCCCATTGTCGTTCGAGCCGACCAGGCGCCAAGTATAATGATCGACCCAGTCATCCCCGTCATATATGGCGTCCATGAGCAACTTCCCGTCTAGAGAGAGAAACCTATTTGGACATCGGGGCGCAAGACCGCAATCCATATCGGACCTGCAGCAGCTCCAACCCAACGCACCACATAGGTTCCCTTTCGTACATGTGTATCAATCTGCTCTGAAATGCCGGTGAATGCAATTCCAGACCCGTTTGTCGGATAGCAATCGACGTATTTTTGGTTTCCGCTCACAACCTTGTATAGATATATCGTTCCAGCAAAAGAGAAGGTATCGTGGCTATTTTAAATCTATATGGCCAATTCGAGCCCTCACCATGGCAATTGTTGCAGCTGGGGTTCTTTTCATTATAATTTCACTTTGGTAAATCCCCGCCCCCTAAGCATTAAATCCGAAGTCCGCCGAGTGGCCGAATCGGCAACAAAAAAGCCGCCCGAAGGCGGCTATCTTGTGCAATGGAGCCAGCGACCGGGCTCGAACCGGTGACCCCCGCTTTACGAGAGCGGTGCTCTACCAACTGAGCTACGCTGGCGGCCATGTGATGACGCAACTGAGGCGTCAACGGCTGTCTATGATACGGGACATCGCAAATCCGCGCAAGGGTTCTGGCGGCTTTTCTCACTTTAAATGCACTAATATTGAAGACGTGATGTCTTGCTCTTACGGGTCTCAAGCAGAATGGGGCAGCGATGGCTCAACCCAAGATTCTTCTCACACGCATCGACGACCGTTTCATTTACGGGCAAGACGTTGAGCTGTGGAACGAAGCCGTGGGTTCCAACCTCGTCCTGATCGTTAACGACGAGATTGCGGCGGATTCGCGCCAATGGGCACCCATGAGGGTGGCGGCCCCAGAAGGCGTCTGGACAAGGTTTTTCTCGGTGCAAAGGACCATCGACATCATTCATACCGCAACGCCGCGCCAATGGATCTTGATCATGGTGGCCTCACCCGCCGATGCGCTCGCGCTGGTTAAGGGCGGCGTGCCCATCACCAAGATCAGCATTGGCCATATGCAAGCAGGGGAGGGCAAGCGCCCCATAACGCCCGCGGTTGCCGTGAGCGACGCAGACGTCACTGCCCTCAAAGAACTGCAAGAATTCGGCATAGAGCTAGAAATCCGCTATCTCCCCAGTTCCGCCCCCGACCCCATTGGCAATCTGTTCAACTGATCCCTTGGGGACGGAGGAAAACGGATCATTTTGCCCTTGCGAGGGATGCGCGCGATGCCGCCTGTCAAAAACTATGCCCATTTACTACGTTTGGTCGGCTATCGCCGAGCATGTCGAATTTGAGAAAAACAAAACCGCAGGTAGACGGCTTGCGAATTTAACAAAAACCGGTGCATGGTCGAGCATCCCGGGCTAAACGTAGTAAATGGGCATAGTTTTGATATGTCACTCATACAGTCACAGCGAAAATGAGCCAAAAGATGAAAAAACGCCCGTCGGCGGTGTGCCGGCGGGCGCTGCTGTGCGATATGTTGCGTTATGGGCTTAGTGCCTCATAAAGTGGTATTCGATCACATTGCTGTAGGGGTGACCCGGGCCCACAATGCCCTGCGGGAACAGCGGCTGGTGCGGCGTGTCGGGGTACATCTCGGCCTCGAGGGCAAAGCCGGCGCCCCAGCCGTAGTTGGCATCGTCCTTGGCGTGCTCGTCGCCCAGCCAGTTGCCGGTGTAGAGCTGCACGCCCGGGGCGGTGGTGTAGTAGTCCAGCTCGCGACCGGTCCACATCTCCTCGACGTGCATCGCGCGGCGCAGATTACGGCCGTACTGATAGCCATCGATGCACAAGCAGTGATCGTAGCCACGGGCCTGCTTAATCTGCGGGTCGTCGGCCTCCATGCCGGGTGCAACGGGGCGCAGCTCGCGGAAGTCAAACGGCGTACCCTCGACGGGAGCGATCTCGCCGGTAGGAATGTTCTGGTCGTCGATGGGCAGGTAGTGGGCAGCGTTAGCAACAAAGAAATGCTCACAGTCCATGCCGGCGTTATGACCGGCAAGGTTAAAGTACGTGTGGTTGGTCATGGACACGTACGTGGCGCGGTCGCTCTCGCAGCCATATTCGATACGGAAGCAGCCGGTGCGCGTCACGGTAAACACGGCCGTAAAGGTGCGGTTGCCGGGCAGGCCCAGCTCGCCATCTTCAAGCGAGGTGGTCATGCGCACAGCATTGTGGACCTCGTCGAGCTCAACGTCCCACACGCGCTTGTGCAGGCCGTACTCAAGATCGCTGTGCAGGTTGTTGGCGCCCTCGTTGGCGGGCATATGCCAGTCCGTGCCGGCGATGGTGATCGTGGCACCTGCAGTGCGGTTGGCCACAGGTCCGATGGTCGCGCCAAAGCAGGCGGGGTTGTCAAAGTAATCCTCGAGCTTATCGAAGCCCAGCACCACATCGCGCACGTTGCCGGGAATGTCGGGCACATCGATACCCAGCACGGTGGCGCCATAGTCCATAATGCGAACGCAGATCTCGGGCCCGTTGAGGGTGTAACGATGAACGGGGGTACCGCACGGTGCGGTGCCGAAAAGCTCGGAAGTGATCATTTGGTTCCTAACATCGAGGTATTTCCGACAAACTGTAGCGCGAACAGGCGAGATTATCACTACACCCCACTAAAGCAGGGGGTATTTTTCTCAAAAAAGTGATGATTGGAGCTGTGCGGGCGTTCATTTTTGACGCGCATGAGTCTGATACAATTTGTTCGTTACTGTTTGAATGATATGCGCGCACAGAACGGCGAGGATTCATCGTGATTAAAGCGGAGCGACAGGATAAGGTTCGTCAGCTGCTCGAAGAGCAGGGCACGGTCTCGGTCAAGGAGATTTCGGATGCGCTGGGCGTCTCGGACATGACGATTCGTCGCGATCTTGAGGAGCTTGCGAGCCTGGGCGAGATCGAGCGCGTGCACGGCGGCGCCCGCAGTGCACAGGGTCGTCCCCACGCTATGTTGCGCCATGAGTATTCGCACACCGAAAAGCGCACGAAGCATGCCGAGGAAAAGCTGCAGATTGCGCGCCGTGCTGTGGAGCTTATCGAGGAGGGCTCGACCATCTTTTTGGGCACGGGCACCACGGTTGAGCAGATGGCCTCGATGCTGCCGACGTTTCGCCTGCGCATTGTGACCAATTCGCTTTCGGTGTTTAACCTGCTCGAGGCGCGCGAAGACTGCGAGCTGTGCCTCGTGGGCGGTATGTACCGTCGCCGCACCGCCGCTTTTGTGGGACCAACGGCCGAGGATACCCTGCGCGCGCTGGGCATCGATGCGGCGTTTATCGGCGCCAACGGCATCTTGGACGGTGACGTGTCTACGTCCAACATGGACGAGGGCCGTATCCAGCAGCTCGCCTTTAGCAAGGCCGACTCGCGCTACCTGATCGCCGACTCCAGCAAGATCGGCAAGCGCGACTTCTACACCTTCTGCCGCCTGGACAATTTGGACGCTGTGGTGTGTGAGCCGGGTATCGCCGCCGAGGACCGCACTGCCATCGAGGAGCACACGCAAGTCATTTGCTAGCGAGTGCCGCCGTGCTAGACCAGGCGGGCGTAGTCCTGTGACTGGTGAAAGACGTGGGCGATATAGATTGTTTCGCGCTCAAACTTGTAAAGACAGGTGTAGTTGTTGACGGGAAACGATCGGTAATTACGTGCCGCCAGCTCTTGCATGTGTGAGAGAGGTCGTAGGAGCGGCTGCTCGCGAAGCAAATCAAGTTGATATTCAAACTCAGTGACAAAATTGCCCGCTGCGCGCGGATTCTTGAGGATTTGGGCAAGGTATCCGACGATACTCTCGTACTCATATCGCGCGCTTTTGAGTATTACGACGTTATAGGCCATATTTGTCTCGTATCGAGGTCGCGAAGGTGTCATAGTCGCTATAGTCGCCTTGCGATATCTCGTTTTCTGCCAGCATTATACGAGACAGCAGCTTGGCTTTGGCGATTTCGTCTTGCATGAGGCGATATTGGTCGCTGCTGATGCAGTGCATGGCCTCGTAGCCGTTCTTGGTTACGGTGACGTCGTGCTCGGACTCAACAAGCGCGGTGAATGTGGCAGTGTCCTTCATGTCTCGGACGGGCACACAGATGGGCATAGGTATCTCCTTCGCATTGGGACATAATTGTACCACGCCGTATCGAATAGTCGGCATCGTTGAATTGTCTCAATCTGTAACAGGTAGACGTCCAAAACCGGGTTTAGTGTTACAGATCGAGACGGTGAGGCATAGCATCCGTTATGCGTAAAGCTCGGTATTACTGTATGTCTCAACCATTGCAATGGTCGGTATTTTTGTAGCTATAAGCTCATTTAAAGCTCGGTATTTTTGTATTATTAGATATATCTGAAGGTCGGTATTTTTGTAAACTAGCACGTAAATTATGCTGAGGTGAGATTATGTTTAAACGGAAGGCATATGATCGTCTGCAGGAGTGGAAAGAACGCTCGCAAGGGCGCACTGCGGTGCTTATTGAGGGTGCAAGACGCGTTGGCAAAACGACGCTCGTCAAGTGCTTCGCGCAAAATGAATACAAGGATTATCTGTACATTGACTTTTCGGCTGCTAGCAAAGCCACGCTCGATATATTTCTGAACCATCGTGAAGATGTCGATCTTTTTTTACGCATGCTTCAGCTGCAGTATGGTAAGGCCCTCGAACCGAGAGAGTCGCTGGTCATTTTTGATGAAGTGCAGCGGTTTCCCATCGCGCGCGAATACATAAAGCATCTTGTAGAAGACGGCAGATTTGATTACATCGAGACAGGCTCTCTTGTCTCCATCAAAAAGAATGTCGATAGCATTGTCATACCGTCAGAGGAAGAAAGGATCCCTCTCGAGCCCCTCGATTTTGAGGAGTATCTTTGGGCGACCGGAAAAGATCTTTATGCAGAAGAGATCCGTAAAGGGCGCGAATCTCGGACCGCGCTTCCGGACGGCGTTCATGCGACGTGCATGAGATTATTTGATGAGTATATGCTTGTCGGTGGTATGCCTCAGTCGGTCGACTCCTTTGTGGCAGAGAATGATTTTAGAGGATGCGACAGGGTTAAACGGCAGATTATCGCACTGTACAGGGAGGACATTGCCAAGTTTGGAGGTTCGGACGCTAGACGTGCGCGGGCGGTTTATGACGATATTCCGGGTCAATTATCTGCGGCAAATAAACGGTTCAAATTTGACAGCTTGGAGAAGGGGTCCCGTTTTGAGACATATGAGTCGGCGTTAATCTGGCTTGAGGATGCGCGACTGATTAACCGTTGCTATTTATGCAGTGATCCGAGCGTGGGTTACCGCCTGCACGAGGACGCGTCTTCGCTTAAATGCTATATGGCGGACACGGGATTGCTCGTGAGCTTGGCGTTTGATGATGGTCCGGACCTTATGGATGTTCATAGAGACATTCAATTTGGAAGAATTTCAATTAATAAAGGAATGCTAATCGAGAACATCGTGGCGCAGCAGCTTAAGAGTCTGGGGCATTCGCTTTTTTATTACAGCTGGCAGGAGCCTTCCAAAACAGAGGGGAGTCGGCCCAGAACGCGTGAAATTGATTTTCTTGTTTCGCGCGGCTTTGAAGACGCGGCTGGAAAACCGCGGGTCACTCCTGTTGAAGTTAAATCTTCCAAATCGTATTCAACAATCTCGCTTGACGATTTCGGCAGACGATTCGAACGACGAGTCGGAGAAGAGATAGTTCTTCACCCAAAACAGCTCAGGGCTGAAGGGCATAGGATATATCTACCTCTGTATATGACGATCTTTATCTGATCGACGGCATGCGGTCCTGTGGCTCATTGAACCGCAGGACCGTGTATCGTTGGGGGTTTATTGTGATAATGCGCGCAAGCTAAGCCGGGGATCGAGTTTTCGGGATATGTCGGTGAAGTTCAGTCACCGCGGACTGGGTGTCCGTGCGCCCGACGAGGTCGTTGCGTGCCTAGAAGCCCCGAGCTCCAGAAGCCGTACGCTTGTTTCGGGCGTGCTGGTCGAATGCTCCAGCGTGAAAGACCTACGGGTGTAGCTTGCTCGGCCTGTTTGTCTCGATCTGTAACAGTTAGGACTGAAAAACTCGGCTACGTGTTACAGGTTGAGATTTTTAGGCTAGGTCTAATCTATTCATCTCGATCCGTAACAGGTAGGGGAGAAATAACCCGCCAGATGTTACAGATTTAGATTGAGAGGGTTGGCTCGTGCGTTCATCTTGATCTGTAACAACTAGGACCCAAAAACTTAGCTAGATGTTACAGATTGAGACTGAGAGGATTGCCCTGTGTGTTCATCTCGATCTGTAACAGTTGGGGCCGAAACCGCGGGTCAGATGTTACAGATCGAGACAAACGGCTCCCGGTCCGCCCAAACACAAAGGCCGGGGGCGGCGCGCCGTGTGACGTGCCGCCCCCGGCTGAGAAATGGGGACAAGTTATGTGAGCAGGGCAATTACGCCAACTGCAAGCCACTAGTCCAGACGACGGGTCTGCGCCACGTGCTTGTACCAGTAGGCGCTTGCCTTGGGCGTGCGCTTCTGGGTTTCAAAGTCTACGTAGAAGAAGCCGTAGCGCTTGTTGTAGCCGTTGGTCCAGGAGAACTGGTCCTGCAGGCTCCACAGGAAGTAGCCGCCCACGTTGACGCCCACCTCCATGGCCTTAAGCAGCCAGCGCAGGTGCTGCTCGATGTAGTCGATGCGCGGCTGGTCGTCCACAAAGCCGTCCTTGTAGGGGTCCTTGTAGCCCATACCGTTTTCGGTAATGAAAATCTGCTTGTAGTTGGGGTAGCGCTGTTTAATGTAGACGAGCAGATCGAACAGACCCTCGGGATAGATGATCCAGTCCCAGTCGGTGGTGGGGATGCCGGGCTTGTTCACATGCTCGCCAATGCCCTTGACGCGCCAGCGGCCGGTACCCTTCTCGCCCGTGCCGTTGTGGTGCAGGTCGTTCTCGCCGTCGTAGGCCTTGAGGAAACGGCACTGGTAGTTGTTGACACCCAGGTAGTCGTTGTAGAGCGCGGCCTCGCGCATAATCTCGAGGTCCTTGTCCAGGATCTCGATGGTGCCGCCCGAGACGGCAGCCAGGCGGTTGGCGCACTCGAGGGTGTCGGGGGCATAGTCGCCGCGGAAGGTGGCGTCAAGCAGGAACTGGTTTTGCAGCACGTGCTCGTTGTTGGCGGCCTTGATGTCGGCGGGGTCGTTCTCGTTGAGCGGGTACTTGAACTCTAACGACTGAATGACGCCGATCTTGCCCTTAAAGCCGCCGTTGTGGAAGGCCAGCACAGCCTTGGCGTGGGCAAGCATCATGTTGTGCTCGCACTGGAAGGCCTCGGCCAGATGAGCTTTGACGCCGCCGGGGAAGGTGCCCTCGATGTAGGTGTTGGAGGCGTCAGCCCAGATCTCGTTAAAGGTGAACCAATAGGTCACCTGGTCAGCGTATTCCTTAAAGCAGAAGGTGGCAAAGTCCACAAAGGCGTCGATGGTCTCGCGATTGAGGAAGTCGCCCTTCTCAAAGAGGGGCAGCGGCGTGTCAAAGTGATGCAGCGTGACAAACGGCTCAACGTGGTGCTTGTGGCACTCGGCAAAGAGATCGTGGTAGAACTGCACGCCCTCGGGGTTTACCTTGCCAGTACCCTCGGGGAAGATACGGCTCCAGGCGATGGAGAGGCGGATGCCGTTGATGCCGAACTCCTCGCACAGCTCCAGATCGACGGGGTACTGGTTGTAGAAGTCGGAGGCGGGGTCGGGGGAGAAACGGCCCTGGGCCTCCAGGAAGTCGTCCCAGGCGACCTTGCCCTTTCCGTGGGTGCGGGTCTCGCCTTCTACCTGGTAGGCAGCGGTGGCGCCGCCAAAGACAAAGTCCTCGGGAAACTGCGCGGGCGGGTTGGTGACGCTGGCAGGGTTAACGGACATGATGATCCAATCGTTTAAATCGAAGGGCCAGCCGGTCTTGGATAGTCGGCTGGCCCTAAGCGTTACTTACTTCGACAGCTGCTCGCTCACAAAGGCGAGAGACTTGTCGCCGTTCTGGGAGAGCTCGATGTATTGCTTACCGCGGCAGGCGACGCACTTGTTGCCCACGCGCTCGCAGTCCTTCTGCAGGTCGGCCAGGTAGCTGGCGGCCTGCGGGGCCAGGACGACCAGGTCAAAGTCGGGAAGCATGTCCACGTGGTTGCCATAGGCATCGGCGGCGGTCTCAAGATCGATGCCGCGCTCCTTGGCGGCCTTGGCCAGTGCGTTGGCGAGCAGGCCCGAAGTGCCGCCGCCCTGGCAGAGCACGAGTACGCGCTTGCCGTTGAGGTCGCTGGCGGCCGTAGCTTCGGTGGCGGCAGCAGCGGGGGCAGCGTCGGTCTTTACGACCTCGGCAGCGGCGCCGGCGGCAACACTCTTGGCGTCGGCCTTACCCTGGAAGGCGTCGTTGAGCTTGGCGGCCTTCTCGGCGTTCTTGGCGGCGAGCTCCTCCTGGGAGATCTCGGCCTCCTCGGCGCACTTCTGGGCGTCATAGGCACGGAAGAACGGGTAGTACAGGGCAAAGTCGATGACTAGGATGATGGCGAGCATCACAAAGGCGAGCGGCTGGAAGCCCAGGCCCATGATGGTGCCGATGGGGCCGGGGACGGTCCAGGGCAGGGTGTACATAAAGCCGTTCATGCCCAAGAAGTCGATAAAGACCTTGAGGATCCAGATGTTGGCGATCGGGGCAAAGACAAACGGGACAAAGAAGACGGGGTTGAGCACGATAGGCGCGGCGAACAGCAGCGGCTCGTTGACGGCAAAGCACACGGGGACGATGGCTGCTTTGCCGACGGCGCGCATCTCCTGGGACTTGGCCAGGAAGCAGAACATAAAGACCAGGACGAGCGTGGCGCCGGTGCCGCCCATGCAGACGACGAAGTACTGGGCTCCCTGCGTCAGGACGGCGGTGGCGTGCTCGCCGGCCTGGAATGCAGCCAGGTTGTCGGTCATGTTGGCAACGAGAGCGGCGGCGATGGCGGGCTCGACGATCGAGGGGCCGTGGACGCCGACGAACCAGAAGAGGCTCATAGCGCCGTAGATCACAGCGAGGCCGATATAGCCGTCGGCGGCGGTGAACAGGGGCTGGAACACCTGGATGACGCCCTGGGCAAAGCAGAAGCCAAAGGCAGCGCGGAAGACGATGTCAAAGACCCAAAAGACGGTGATGCAGACGGAGAAGGGGATGATGTCCTTAAAGGTCTGCGAGATGTTGGGCGGAACCTGCTCGGGCATCTTGACGGTGATGTTGCGCTTAATGAAGAACTTGTAGATGATGCCGGTCACAAACGCAGCGATAAAGGCGATCAACAGGCCTTTGGAACCAAGGTAGGTGGTGTTGAAGCCGCTGGCAGCATCCGTGGCGATCGTGTCGCTCGAAAGGAGCAAGAAGCCGATGATGGCTGCGCACATGCACGAGATGAAGTTGATCTGGTTGTTCTTGGGTAGATCGCGGTTCTGGGCGTCGGCGAAGTGCTTGGCCGTGGTGGCGGCGCAGGCGATGGCCAGAATGCCCATGGAGTAGTTGTAGCACTTCCACAGGGCGTTGTTGATGTCATCGGGCCAGTAGAAACCCCAGATGTTGGGGACCGAGGCTACCAGGCAGAAGATGGACGAGAAGATGATGATGGGGATGACGGAGATAAAGCCGTCGCGGATCGCCTTGAGGTACTTGTTGCGGGCGATCGCGTTGAAAAAGGGCTGGCCCTTTTCGATGATGGCGATGAGTTGCTCCATGCAATGCTCCTAAGAGTCGGTGGGTTAGCAACGATGGTAGCTTTTGACGTTCGGTTGCCAAAATGTTGACGTTGCCATTTTGCGGCACAAAAAAAGACGCGAACCGGTGGCCCTTGTGCCTGTGGACCGTCGATTCCTTGCGCGTAAACGTTTGAGCCGCCCGGTGGCTCTGTGTTTGCACAATGGCAACGTTAACATTTGGGCGACAAAAGCCGCTCGGGGAAGCAGAATTGTCGGTGAACGGTAGGTTTTGGGTGGTAAGCGTATCGTTGGGGAGGCGTTGGATATACTTAAAGGTGTTCAAAATGACTGCGCAGGATGTCTTCAATGGCATCGTTGACATAGAAAGATCGACCTATGGCCGCTGTTAAAAAATCGGTTTCCGTTAAGGACGTGGCGCGTCTCGCGGGCGTCTCGGAGCAGACAGTCTCGCGTACGGTGCACGATTCGCCCAGCGTGCGCCTCGAGACCAAGGAGCGCGTGCGCGCCGCCATGCGCGAGCTGGGGTATCGCCCCAATTTTGCCGGTCGATCGCTGCGCCGCGGCAAGTTTAAGACCGTCGGCGTCGCCATGTTCAACATTACCGGCACCGGCAACCTCGACCGTATGGAGGGCTTTGCCGCCGCGGCCGACAAACATGGCTATGCCATCACCCTCACTAAAGTAGACGGGCATCCGTATACCCTCGAGAGCGCATCGTCGCGCATGAGCGCGCTGCCGGTGGATGGCATGGTTGTGATCATGAATCGCATGCCGGCGGACTTTGGCACCTTCGAGCCGCTGCCCGGTATGCAGACGGTGCTCGTTACCATGCTGGAGCACCCGCTCTGTTCAACAGTCGATAACGACCAGTTCGATTGCTCGCGCCAGGTGGTCGAGTACCTGCTGGAGCAGGGGCACAAGACCGTGCACTTTATCTCGTGCCCCGAGCGCTCGCTTTCGGGCATGCGTCGCGAGGAGGGCTGGCGCGAGACATTGCGCGCGCATGGTATTGAGCCGCCGCGACTCGTCCGTGGCGATTGGACGGCACAGAGCGGATATGCCGCCGGCCAGGTGCTTGCGGACGATTCGAACTGCACAGCCATTTATGCTTCCAACGATGCCATGGCCTACGGCTGCATTCGCGGGCTCGAGTCGCGCGGGAAGCACGTGCCCCAGGACGTAAGCGTGGTGGGTGTTGACGATAGTTTGGGCGATATCGTGCCCGATCGTCGCCTGACTACGGTGCGCTTTGACAACAAGCGCGTCGGCATGTGGGCGGTCGACAAGATTGCCGGCGCCGAGGGCGCTGCACCCGGTGTGGAGCACATGCTGTTTCCGGGTGTGCTCGTCGAGGGCGATACGGTGCGCGATATACGCTAGGGTGCGGACCTGTTTGGGTTGCCGCTAATTGTGTTTGAGAATGTTCAGATTGGTTTAAAAACCGTTCACGGGTGAAAAGCAACCGTTCATAGCTCGAAATTACGTTTTGCGCTGTTCTTTTTTGTTTGAATGTTAATGTTCCTGCCATACACAGCGCAGCGCGTATGCCCGGACGCGATGCTCTCCGTTGGTTCATATGTGAAAGGAACGCAATATGGCAACCAAAGAAGAAATCTCGATGGTTGGATTTGAGATTGTCGCATACGCGGGCGACGCCCAGACCGATCTGCTTGCAGCGCTCGATGCTGCTCGCGAGGGTGATTTTGAGAAGGCCGAGCAGCTGCACAAGGATGCCAGCGATGCACTTATCGGCGCCCACGACACGCAGACCAAGCTGCTTTCGCAGGAGGCCGGCGGCGGCGAGATGGAGATGACCTTCATCATGGCTCACGCTCAGGACACTCTCATGACCACCATGATCCTGGAGAAGCAGACCCGCTTTACCATCGATGCCTATAAGCGCATCGCCGCACTCGAGGCTAAGCTCGCCTAACGAGCTCTCACAACCAAGTCCCCTTCCAAAAGCTCTGCCGCTACCCGCGGCAGGGCTTTTTCTGTACTCCTCCAAGTTGCGGTGAAATAGGGACTGAATAGGGACCGGCGGGCGCAAAACAATCCCTATTCCACCGCAACTCATCCCGAAATAGTCATTGGGGACAGTCTTGGTGCCCGTTCGTCTTGCCGTTCGGTTTTTCGCTGGGTGGGTATACTTCCTTTCACATTAAACGCCGGACTGAGGAGGTATCCAAATGCCGGATAACGGGTCAATACAAAAAAGAGACGCGCACGAGATGGCTCATGGGCGTCCTGTCCAGATAACCGAGCACACGACGGTAACCGAGCTGCAGCCCAGCCTGTCCGATGTCGTGTGCGCAAACAAAAAGCTGCAGATCGGTATCATCGTTGCGCTCGTGGTACTGGCCTTGCTGTCGGGCTTTGTGGCTCGTCCGCATTTTGCCGATACCAAGACTTGGGACTCCACCATCGAGGTTATCGACCAAAAGAAAGGTAACGTACTGGCGCTCACGGCCTCGTGCGTGGCGCTGTCTGCGGGCATTACCGCGCTGCCGGGTGATACGGGTACGCCGGTCGCTGAGCAGCTCGCACAGCTTTCAGGCAACCTTGGTATCGTGCTTGCCGTGCTATACCTCGAGAAATACTTGCTCACGATTTTGTGGTCGGTTGGCTTGGGCATCTTAATCCCGTTTGCGCTGGTGCTCTTTGCGGTCTCGCTTGGCATTCACGGACGCTGGAGCACGAGCGCTGTCCTGCGCCGCGTGGCGACCCGCGTGCTGGTGGTTGCCGTGATCGGCATGGCCTTGGTGCCTGCAAGCGTATGGGTGTCGCAAAAGGTCGACGAGACGTATCGGGTGAGCATCGAAGCGGCCGAGCAAAAGGCGGCCGACGCTGCGGGTGCGGCAGACGGCAATAGCTCCAAAACGAGCAAGAAAAAGTCCGAGTCCACAGAATCCAAGAACGTGCTTGAGCAGCTTGCCGACGGTGCCTCGGGTCTTGTCGCGTCGGTGACCAACGGCGCCAAACAGATGACCGATGAGATTGTGCAACAGGTGACCGATCTGATCGAAGGCGTCATCGTGATGATTGTGACTTCGTGCGTTATTCCATTGCTGGTGCTCGCGGCGTTTCTGTGGCTGGGGCACACGCTGCTGGGGATCGATATTTCCGGCCCGGCGAACTATTTAACGGGACGTTTTCTGAGCGCTCCGTCCAAACATGCCAAGAAGAGCGGGCAGTCTGAGTAGGCGGCAAAGCGATCTTTGGAAGATCAACCGTAAGAAGGGCGGCCGAGACACGTTCTCGGCCGCCCTTTTGTTTGTTGAAGACATGGTCGCTACGTCTGCGCCGGGCTCAAACGGTCGGCAATCAACCGTAAACGGTATTTGTTCAAAAAAGAACAAAGTTAAACAAATAATGGTTGCAACCTATGTTCGAATGTGTTCAAATAAACATGAACAGTGAAGAACCGCACATTCAGATGCCCGGACCTGAGCGCGATTCAACACTTCCAAACAGAAACTACGCACCTGCGTATCTCTCAAGGAGGATGTCATGAGGGTTGTAATCGCTTCCGATGCCGACGGTATGTCGATGAAGGAGTCCATCAAGGAGATGCTCATCGCTGACGGTCACGAGGTCGTCGACTATTCCGAGACCCCTGCTGCGGACTTTGTCGATTCCGCGACCGCCGTTGCCAAGGACCTGCTGGAGCACAAGGATTCCCAGGGCTTCGCATTCGATAAGTACGGCGTCGGCTCCTATATGGCCGCCGTCAAGATCAAGGGCATGGTCGTCGCCAACATTTCCGACGAGCGTTCCGCCTACATGACCCGCGAGCACAACGGCTCGCGCATGGTCACCATGGGCCCGGGCGTTGTGGGCACCGAGGTCGCCAAGAAGATCGCCCGCGAGTTCCTGCGCGCCCAGTACGCCGGCGGCCGTCACCAGATCCGTGTCGACATGCTCAACAAGATGGCCTAACGAGAGCCACCGAGAACTCGAACTTCTATCTCAACTTGTGAATTCAGACGAAAGGACGTTCTGATGAAGAAGACCATCGCAATCGGTTGCGACCATATCGTTACGGACGAGAAGATCTATCTGGCCGACCGCCTGGAGCAGGCTGGCTACAAGGTGCTCGACTGCGGCACCTACAGCCACACCCGTACGCACTATCCCATCTACGGTAAGGCCGTGGGCGAGGCTGTTGCCAGCGGCAAGGCCGACTTTGGCGTGGCCCTGTGCGGCACCGGCATCGGCATCACCAACGCCGTCAACAAGGTTCCCGGCGCTCGCTGCGCCCTGGTTCGCGACATGACCTCTGCCCTGTATGCCCGTCGCGAGCTCAACGCCAACATCGTGGGCTTTGGCGGCAAGATCACCGGCGAGTTCCTGATGGCCGATATCATGCTTGCCTTCCTGGAGGAGCCCTACGAGAAGACTCCCGAGCACGACGCCCTGATTGCCAAGATCGACGCCTGCAATAAGGCCGACGCCGAGGCTCAGGCTGACCCGCACTTCTTTGACGAGTTCCTCGAGAAGTGGGACCGCGGCGAGTATCACGACTAAGGGGGTTCCGGCGTTTTAACAAACGCCGGACCGGTCGACGCTGCGAAGCCATCTGGCGGGCAATCTGCCGCTCAGCTTCGACGGCATGACCAGAAGGTCAATGCCGTCTCGCTTCACGGCACCTTGCCTCGCCAGCTGGCTTCTCGCTGATGTCTGAGTGACCTGTGGGGTTACCGCTGTTGTTGCGAAGCGTTCTGGTATGGCAAGTTGCTCCGATAACACGTTTGCTTGCTTGGCTTGAGTGCTTCGTTTTGGCGGCCCCCGGCATTCTGCAGCTTTTCAATTGACGGCTCGCGTTTCTGTGAGGGGGCGCGGGCCGGTTTTCTATCAGCCCCACTGACTTGGCGGGCTGTCGTAAGAAAGGGAAGGCTCCTATGGAGTTTGTTCTTGATAACGGTTCTATCCGCGTAGCACTGAGCACGGCTGGCGGATCGTTCACTTCTATTGCGGCCAACGGCCGTGAGTACCTGTGGCAGGGTGACCCGGCGGTCTGGTCGGGCCAGGCACCCATTTGTTTCCCGATCTGCGGCGGCCTTCGCGACGGTCACGCAATGACCATGGGCGGCCGCGAGGTTAGGCTCGCCCGCCACGGCTTTGCGCGCAAACAGGAGTGGAAGCTCGAGGAACAGAGCGACAACATGGTTGCACTGAGCCTAAGCTCTGCCGACCATGCCGAGCTGCTCGAGCAGTACCCGTATCCGTTTAAGATCGTTGCTCGTTACACGATCGATGCGGCAAAGGTGGCCGTGTCGTACGAGGTGACCAATGAGGGCACCGAGGACATGCCGTTCTTTGTGGGCGGTCACCCTGGCTTTAAGTGCCCGCTTGACGAGGGTGAGTCCTATGACGACTACGAGCTCCGTTTTGAGCAACGCGAGGCCGCCGAGCTCTGTACTGCCGTTCCCTCGACGGGCCTGATTGATGTTGAGCATCGCAGCAAGAACCCCATGATCGGCCAGAACCTGCCGCTGACCCACGAACTCTTCGACTTCGCGGAGACCATCTTCGACGTGCTCGAGAGCCGCGTGGTTACGCTGACCAAGAAGACCGAGGACAAGGGCGTGCGCCTGACGTTCCCCGATATGCCGTACCTGATTGTGTGGAGCAAGCCCGAGGGCGACTTTGTGGCCGTGGAACCGTGGGGCGGCCTGTCCACCTGCTCCGACGAGGACGATATTCTGGAGCACAAGCGTGGCTGCCTGGTGGCCAAGCCGGGGGAGACCGTTACCCGCGGCTTTGAGATCGAGATCCTTTAACGAGCTATCGTATGTTTGGGGCGGGTCATGCCGCCCCGGAACAGGAGTTCAACATGATTCTGACCGTTACCATGAACCCGTCGATCGATACGTGCTATCAGCTCGACAAGCTGATCATCGACGACGTTAACCGTGTGACGCCCGAAAAGACCGCTGGCGGCAAGGGCCTCAACGTGAGCCGTGTTCTGCTGCAGTTGGGCGACGATGTGCTCGCGACCGGTTTGCTCGGCGGCCACATGGGTGCCTATATGGCCGAGCTTATGGATGCCGACGGCGTCAAGAACGACTTTGTGCCCATCGCCGGTGAGACGCGCATTTGCCTGAATATTCTGCACGAGGGTAATCAGACCGAGCTGCTGGAGAGCGGCCCGCAGATCGCCCCGGCCGAGCTCGAGGCCTTTACGGCCAAGTTCGCCGAGCTTGCAGCGAAGGCGGACGTTGTGACGCTTTCGGGCTCGCTGCCGCGTGGCGTCGATGCTGGCTACTATGCTGAGCTCGTCAAGATCGCCGAGGAGGCGGGCGCCAAGGTGCTGCTCGACACCTCGGGTGCATCGCTGGAGGCCGCGCTGGAGTCCGACGCTAAGCCTGAGCTCGTAAAGCCCAACCTGACCGAGATTAACGGCCTGCTGGGTACGTCCTTTACGACCGAAGATGTCGATGCCCTACGCGAGGCGCTTGCCGCCGATGACCGTTTTGCCGGTATCCCCTGGGTTGTCGTTTCGATGGGCGCTGCCGGTTCGGTGGGCTTCCATGGGGGTCGCGCGTTCCGCGCCAAGACGCCCGCGATTGCGGCTGTGAATGCGACGGGTTCCGGCGACTCGACCATCGCCGGCTTTGCGCATGCCATTGCTGCTGGTGCCGACGACGTCACGGTGCTCAAGACCGCCAATACCTGCGGCAAGCTTAACGCCATGGATCCCAAGACCGGCCACCTGGTCATGGACCGCTGGGACGAGATCTACAACAACGTTGTCGTGACTGAACTGTAGGGTTACGCGGTTTTACCAAACGCCGTAGCGGCTCGACGCTGCAAACGCCCCTAAGCGGCAATCTGACGTTCAATCGTCGGGCATGACCAGAAGGTCAATGCCCTCCTCTTTCACGTCACCTTGCTCGCTTAGGGGCGTTTTCGCTGACAATGCCAAGACATCGGCGTTGCCTTGGTCGCAAGTAGTCATTGGGGACGTTCTTGTTTGACTAGTCATTTAAGAACGTCCCCAATGACTAGCCAATAAAACGGCGCCCGTCGGCGATGTTGCCGGCGGGCGCCGTTGTCTTGCAGGCGGAATGATCTGTTTTCCTCCGTCCCCAAGGGATCATTACAGTGAGTCGATAAAGCGCTGCTGGGCGGCGCGTCCGTCCTCGTCCCACTTAAAGACTCCGGCGTTGTCGAGCACGTGGCTAAACACCACGCCGACCTCCTCATGCAGGATGTCGATGGCGTTATCCGCCGTAAGCTCGTTCGCGCGGCGAGCAAAGACGTCCTCCGCCCATGCGGCGTGGCTGCGGCAAAGATCATCGCCCTCGAGCGAGCCGGCGAGATCGTAGCTGGCATCGGCCTTGGCCGCCAGCAGGTGCTCGCGGACAGCGCCGAGCTCGGGAACCAAGCGCGGCGGCAGAATTGCCAGGCCCATGACCTCGATCAGGCCGATGTTCTCCTTTTTAATATGGTGGTACTCGGCATGCGGATGGAACACGCCCAGCGGATGCTCGTCGGTCGTGATGTTGCAGCGAAGCGCCAGGTAGGCCTCGTAAATTTCGCCGCCGGCGTTGCCGCGGGAGTCCACGCGGCGGATGACGGGCGTCACGGTGTTGTGCGCCACGCCATCGGCTGTGTGCGCGATGACGCCCACCGACTCGTCGGTCCACTCGCGCCAGGCGAGGATAATCTTCTCGGCAGCGTCGAGCAGCTGAGCGCGGTCATGCGTGCGCAGGCGCAGCACCGAGAGCGGCCACTGCAGCACGGTGCCGCTGACCTGGTCAAAACCGGGCACGCTAAACTGCGAGACCTCGGCGGCGTGCATCATGGGGAACTCGTGCGCGCCACCCTGGAAGTGGTCGTGCGACAAGATTGAGCCGCCTACGATGGGCAGGTCGGCGTTGGAGCCGATAAAGTAATGTGGGAACAGGTCCACAAAGTCGAGCAGGCATGTCAGGCCCTTGCGGTCAACGTGCATCGGGCGATGCTCGGAGCTCATGGCAATGCAGTGCTCGTTAAAGTATGCGTACGGGCTGTACTGGAAGCCCCAGCGCTCGCCATTAAGCTGAATGGGAATAACGCGTAGGTTCTGACGGGCGGGGTGAGCGCCACCGTCGGCTGCGGCGGAGCGTCCGGGATAGCCCTCGTTTTCGATGCAGAGCTGGCAGGCGGGATACTTCTCGCCCGTGTTCTTTGCGGCGCCGGCCGCGGCAATGTCGCGCGGGTCCTTCTCGGGCTTGGACAGGTTGATGGTGATCTCAAGATCGGCCCAGTTGGTGGGGGTGCTCCATTTGATGTTGCGCGCGATGGCGGCACGGCGCACGTAGCCGGCGTCGCAGCACAGGCCGTAGAACCAGTCGGTCGCGGCACGGGGCTCGTTGACGCCCATACGGCCGTTGAATTCCTCGTTTACAACCGAAGGCCTCGGCATCAGCACACCCATGATGCGCATGGCGATGCGATCGCGGCCCGATGCCGTATCCTCGGCAGCACCGTTGGCAACGGCGGCCTCGGAAAGCGCGGCAAGCGTGCCCTCCAGGTCAAAATCGGGGAGCGTATCGGGGTGCAAGAGCGAGAGCTTCTCGTTCTGCAGCGCCCAGGCCATATCGAGCGCCGGTCCCGTAGCGCCGATGCACTCCAAAATGGTGTTGTAGGCCCAGATGCGGTCGTCCTGTCCGATCATCGATCGGTGGATGGCATACTCAATCAGGCCCTGCGCGGCCTCGCGCACATCAGTCATTACAGCCATGCCGCGTAAGCCCCCTTGTCAGAAATCGCGTAGTGGCGGGCAGAGCCCTCGCCAAGCCAGCCGTTCATCTTGGCAATGAAGGTGTCGACCAGCTCGAGCGGCACGAAGGCCTGGATGGTACCGCCAAAGCCGCCGCCGTGGATACGAACGGCGCCACGGCCGTCGAGCACATGCTCGGCAAGAGCAAGCGCGTACATGGAAGGCTGCTCGGCACCCAGTTTGGCAACAACATTCTGCAGGTACATGGCGGAGCTGGCGCCGGACTCACGCGTCAGGACCAGGAACTGGTCAATGTCGCCGACGTTCAGGGCCGCCCAGCGCTTATCGACTAGGCCGTTCTCGTACCAGTAATGAACGGCGCGCAGGCAGGCGCGGTCGCCCAGCTTGGCGCGCAGCTCGGGGAGCTTGGCGTCAAAGTCCGCCACGTTTACCTCGCACAGGCGTGCCTTGCCAAACTCGGCGGCGACGTCCTGCATCTCGCGCGGAACAGCGGCGTAGTCGTCGGTGGCTGCCACATGGTCGGCGCCAACTTTAACGAGCACGAGCGCATAGCCGTGGTCCTCAAAGTTGAGCTCGAGCTTCTGGGTTTTAGGCTGAGCCTGGTCCTCAAAGTCCATGTAGGCGAGGCCGCCCAGGCACACGGCAGCTTGGTCCATCAGACCGCAGGGCTTGCCGTAGTAGTTGTTCTCGGTGCGCTGGCTCATCTGGGCGAGTGCGACGGGTTCAATGGCGGGCGCGCCCCAGAGCGTCTCCATGGCACGGCCGTACGCGGCCTCGACGGCAGCAGAGCTGGAAAGGCCACCGCCCGAGGGGACGGAGCAGGTGAAGGCAAAGTCGAAGCCGTGGGGCTCAACGCCCAGAGCAGCGATTTCATGGGCCATACCACGCACGAGGCTTGCGGACGTGCCCTTCTCGGACACCTGAATGTCTACCGTGTCGAGCGTGATCTCAAACGTAGGATAGCCCTCGTCGGCGACGCGAATCTTGTTGGAATCGGTTGCCACGGCGATGCCGTCGACGGCGACATCGAGCGAGCCGGCGATAACGTGACCGCCCTCGTGATCGGTGTGGTTGCCGCTGATCTCGGAGCGGCCGGGCGCGTGCACATAGAGCACCTGGCGATCGCCGATGGGGCCAAACTCCTCCTCAAACAGCTTGGTGAGCGTGGCGAGTGTCTTTTCGTCGGGGGTGGTCATGAGGGTCCTTTCCTTGGCGCATACTGACGAGTTTTCCGTCGTAGTGAGTACGTTAACAATCTGAAGCGGCATAAACTCAGCATCTACGATGCCGCACGTTACGGGCTATGTTAACGTACTCATAACACAACACTTATCACTTTTTGAGAATCTGGTAATCGGTAGAAATTCAGCCGTGAACGGTACTGCCGTATGGACTTATAAAGCAGAAGAGATGCAGATAGAAAAAGTAGAGTACGTTAACATGCGTCCGACGATAGCGGGCCTCGGCGCGGGATGTATTTCTGCCCGGGCTGGCATTCACGCTATTCAGATCTCGCAAGGGTGAAGGTGATCCTGTGGCAAGGCGTCCGTCCAACGATACAGGTACGCGTCCGGTTTCCATGGCCGACGTCGCCCGCGCTGCCGGTGTTTCGCAGCAGACGGTTTCGCGCGTTGCCAACGGCCTCCCTAACGTCAACGAGCAGACGCGCCAGCGCGTGCAGGCCGCTATGCAAGAGCTCGGCTTTCGTCCGAGTTATGCCGGTCGCTCGCTGCGCGATGGCCGTTACCATTCGGTCGGCCTGTGCATCAACGATGTCACCAAGTTTGGCAACCTCTCAATGATCGACGGCATCGCCAGCGCTGCTCGCGAGCATAATTGTGCCATCACGCTGGTCGAGATGTCCAAGACCGAGGAATTCTCGCTTGCCGAGGCAACGCGTCGTATGGCTGCGCTGCCCGTGGACGGCATCATCATCGGCATGAGCCGCATGGCGCCCGATTTTGAGACGTTTGATCCACTGCCGGGCATTGGCACGGTCATCGTTACCATGTATGCGCATCCGCGCGTGACCACAGTCGATTCCGACCATTACGGCTGCTCGCTGTTGCTTATGGACCATCTGTTTGAGCTGGGGCACGAGCAGATTCGCTATATTGGCGGCCCGTCGTTCTCGGTCGACGAGCAATTTCGTCGCGCCGGTTGGCAGGATGCGCTCGAGCGTAAACACATCGAGCCGGCAGAGCCGCTCGAGGGCGACTGGTCTGCCAACAGCGGCTACGAGGCCGGCAGGTACCTGGCCGAGCATGACCGCGCCATGACGGCGATTTACGCGGCAAACGATCAGATGGCAAATGGCGCGATTGCCGCGCTGCGTGATAGCGGTCTGCGCGTGCCTGAGGACGTGAGCGTGGTGGGCGTCGATGACTCGCTCGATGATTTTGTCGCGCATAACGAGCTCACGACCGTGCGGTTCGATCTACATCAGCGCGGACGCGAGGTATTCGAGCATGCGGTTCCCGAGGCGGGTACGGCGGGCAAAACTGTTGCCATTCGTATTCCCGGTCAGCTCATCGTTCGACATAGTACGGCGGCACCGCGCGCATAGTTTCTGCAGGTCAACGGTGATATGTTGAACATCAATAACAATCGGTAAGGATGTCGGTAGATAGCTGTTGGGATGTAGCCGAGTGCTATGATAGACGGGCTCTTTTGTCTATCTAGGAGGCTTTGCCTGATGGAGATCACCAAGGATATCCGCTACGTTGGCGTCGACGATCACGACATTGACCTGTTCGAGGGCCAGTACGATGTGTCCGAGAACGGTATGGCATACAACAGCTACGTTATCTTGGGCGAAAAGATTGCTGTCGCCGATTCAGTCGACGGCGGTTTTGTCGACGAGTGGCTCGGTAACATCGAAGCCGTGCTCGACGGTCGCACGCCCGATTACCTGGTCGTTCATCATATGGAGCCCGACCACTCCGCTGGCATCGCCGCCTTTATGGAGCGCTACTCCCAGGCCCAGATCGTGGCCAGCATGGGCGCCTTCCGTATGATGGTCAACTACTTTGGTACCGATTATCCCGAGCGCAAGATGGTCGTCAAAGAGGGCGACGTGCTCGACCTGGGTGGCCACAGCCTAACGTTTGTCGGCGCCCCCAACGTGCATTGGCCCGAGGTGCTCTTCTCCTATGAGGCTACCGACAAGGTACTCTTTAGTGCCGACGGCTTTGGCAAGTTTGGCGCTAACGACATCGAGGATCCCGAGGGTTGGGCTTGCGAGGCTCGCCGCTACTACTTTGGCATCGTTGGTAAGTTCGGCAAGTTCGTGCAGGCCGTGCTCAAGAAGGCCGCTGATCTGGACATCCAGATCATCTGCCCGCTCCACGGCCCCGTGCTGACCGAGAACCTGGGCTACTACCTCGACACCTACAACACCTGGTCGAGCTATCAGCCCGAGGACGAGGGCATCACCATTGCCTACGCGAGCGTCTACGGCCATCTGAAGGCTGCCGTTGAGGAGCTTGCATCTGCGCTTGAGGCTCGCGGCCAGAAGGTTTCCGTCTTTGACCTGGCTCGCGACGACATGGCCGAGGCCGTTGAGGACGCGTTCCGCTATGACCGTCTGGTGCTCGCCTCCATCACCTATCAGGGCGAGATCTTCCCGTTTATGAGCACCTTCATCCACACGCTCGCCGAGCATGCCTACCAGAACCGCACCGTGGCGCTCGTCGAGGCCGGTTCCTGGGCACCTGCCGCCGCTAAGGTTATGACCAAGGAGCTCGAGGGCATGAAAGACATCACGCTGACGCAGAATAAGGTGACCGTCCTGGGTTCGCTCAACGACGCCTCGCGCGCTCAGATCGAGGCCCTCGCCGACGAGCTTTCCAAGTAGCGACACGTTCACTTTTGATGCTCAACCACCACAAAGGAGACCTTTGTGGTGGTTTTTGTTTAAGCGCCGGCGATGATGAGATTTGGGCGGGCGTCGTCGGTGGCCTCGGCGATTGAGGTGGCGACGGCGGTATCGGAGTCGCTATCCATCACGATGGTGTCGACGTCGGCAAGCTCGGCAAAACGGTACATGCCGCGTCCGTTGACCTTGCTGGCGTCCATGAGGGCGACGCTTTGACGGGCGGCGGAGATCATGGCAGTTTTGGTCTCGGCCATCTGCGGAAAGTCGGTCGTAAAGCCGCAGCCGGGAACAAAAGCTCCAGGGCACATGACGGCAAGATCGGCGTGGACCATTTGGAGCGCCTGCATAGTGAGCGGTCCGTACAGATAACGATGGCCTTTGCGCAGCGCCCCGCCCGGCATGACGACATCGACTGAGGGCATGCTCTCGTCGATGTAATCGGCAATGGTAATGTCGGCCGTGATGACGGTGATACCATCGCGCTGATCGAGGAGCCGGACGAACTCGAGCGCCGTGGTGCCCGAGTCGACGAGCAGGGTGTCACCGCTGCCGACGAGTTCGATGGCACTTTGTGCGATGGCCTGCTTGGCGGCGACATTTACGTTGATGCGGCGATCTTGCGTGGAGACAGTTAGGCGTTTGTGGAGCGACACGGCGCCGCCATGCGTGCGACGCAGCTTGCCGGATTCGGCGAGCGCGTCCAGGTCGGCGCGGGCGGTGACGGAGGACACGCCAAAGGTCTGGGCGATTTCTGCCACCTGCACCGAGGCGTTATGCTCGAGCATCTCCATGATGGCGGCACGACGCTCATCGGCGAAGGCTCGGGTTGTCGCATGGGCCATAGCTGCTCCATTCTCACATTAATTTGCAGGAATTGTGTTGAATCTATTTTCGTTCATTTTCTTTTTAAGTAAGAAAACGCCTTTCGATTACTTATCTTTTCTATAAAAGAAAGACGCTCAAGGCTCAAAACTCAATATCGAACACGCCCACTCGGCTCCAATTCCTTCCGTTTACTTTTCAAAAATGACTGTATTGACCTGCATGGGCTCAATATCTCGCACGTGCAAAGCCACTGATTTTCATACAATGGGCGCAGCAAAACGCAAGGAATAGGCTTTGCGGACACGTACGCCCGATGTCCAGATGCGGGCGAGGGAGAGGAGCAAACGCTCATGGCACTTGTTACCACCGAAAAGATGCTCAAGGACGCTCAGGCCGGCCACTACGCTGTTGGCGCTTTCAACGTCGAGAACCTCGAGTTTGTTATGGCCGTTCTAGCCGCTGCCGAGGAGACCAAGTCCCCCGTCATCATGCAGACCACCCCGGGCACCATTAAGACCGCTGGCCTGGACTACTTCTACGGCATGGTCAAGGCTGCCGCCGAGCGCGCTTCCGTGCCCGTCGCCCTGCACCTCGATCACGGCGATGGCTATGACCGCTGCATGCAGGCTTTCCGCACTGGCTACACCTCTGTCATGATCGACGGTTCGCATGAGTCCTTCGAGGACAACATCGCCCTGACCAAGTCCGTTGCCGACGCTGGCCGCGCCATGGGCGTGCCCGTCGAGGCCGAGCTCGGTAAGGTTGGCGGCAAGGAGGACGACGGTCCCGCGGTTGAGGGCGAGAGCCCCTACACCGATCCTGCCGAGGCCAAGGAGTTCGTCGAGCGCACCGGCTGCACTTCGCTGGCCATTGGCGTTGGCACCAGCCACGGCGTGTACACGAGCGATCCGCACATCGAGCAGTCCGTGGTCAAGGCCATCCGCGACGCCGTCGACGTGCCGCTGGTCTTGCACGGCACCTCTGGTGTGCCCGATGAGCAGGTTGCCGAGGCCGTGAAGAACGGCATCTGCAAGGTTAACTACGCCACCGAGCTGCGTCAGGCCTACACCAAGGGCTTCATGGCCTACATGGCCGAGAACCCTGCCTGCTTCGACCCCAAGAAGCCGGCCAAGGAGGGCATGCGTGAGATCACCGAGCTGGTTAAGATCCGCATGACCAACCTCAACTCTGTGGGCAAAGCAGAGTAACAGCAAGGGTACTCCGACTCGCTACATATCCCGGGGAGGGACGAGGGCTTAGTTCCCCAATCGTCCTCGGGCATGCAAAAAGCCTCGCTTCGCACTTCGTGCGGCGAGGCTTTTTGCCCCCTGCGGAAAGATTGGGGAACTAAGCCCTCGTCCCTCCCAGGTTGACCTACTCGAGGTCGTCGTCCTTGTGGCGTTGGGCGGAAAATAATAAGAAGCCTTCGCGCTGCGGAATGATTTTGGAAACTAAGTGCGGGGCCCGCCCAAGCTGTCCTGTTCAATCGCCCTTGTGGCGTTGGGGCTGAAAGGGTGGGGCGCGGGGGTTACTTGGTTGTTATGGTTAGTAGGTCGTTGGGGGTTTTGAGGTTGTAGGTGGCGTTTGGGATGTCTTGGTGTGATCCCCATGCCGCTCTGGCAAAACTGACCCCTGCTGAAGTTGCGCATTGTTCGTCGTAGACGGTGTCGCCAACGTAGACGACGTTGCCAGGATTCGCGCCCGTACGTCGGAGATATTCGAGCATGGGTGCGGGCGAAGGCTTGTGCTCGGTTGTGTCTTCGACAAGGATGATGTGTTCAAAAAACTTATCGAAGCCAAGGGGTGCAATTTCGTCTGTGTATTCGTCGCGCGCACGTGAGGAGACGATGCCAAGTTTGCAGCCGTTGTTGGCGAGTGTTGCGATGACTTCAAGCAAGCCTGGAAACACGCTGATGGTGCTTTTAAAACTGGCGGCAACTTGGCACCAGCGATTCAACGTTGCCTGCGAGTAGATTCCAAGTTTCTCAAGGGCATCCTTGCCGGGTATGCCGAGGGCAAATTCAAGCTCGTGTCGGGGGAGCGTTTTGCCGGTCTCTTCTTGGACAATCTGGACAAGCGATGATAGAACGCTTTCTTCTGTATCTGCCAATGTCCCATCAACGTCAAATACGATATGGTCAAAGTGCTTCATATGATTGCTCCTCTCTGTTGTTTGCCTGCAAGTTTGATGCAGTGACAGAAGAAGGGCTAGCGGGATTTCTGCCTGGTGCTATCGAGATTCTGCCTCGCTGCTCGATAGCTCGAAGGAGTGCATCCCATTTGTTCTTTAAATACCTGGCCAAGATGGCTTGCTGTCGCAAAGCCGCATTGGCGCGCGACTGTCTGGACCGTTCGCGTGGTGTGTGCCAAAAGTTCGCAAGCACGGTTTACGCGGTATGCGCGCAGATATGCCGCCGGGGTCGTTCCTGCGCAAGCTTCGATAATGCGGTAACACTCTCTTTCGCTTACGCCGGCTGCAGATGCCATCTGGGGCACATCTACAGCGGCTGCATAGTTTGCGCGGATATAGTCCAGGATTGCCTTGAACTGTACGTCGCGGTTGGTCATCCAAGAGGCGTTGTCGGAGGAAAAGAGCGGTTCGGCCTTGGCGTAAATCTGAATCCAGAGCTCTGACAAGCTATTCCGAAGCGCCATCTCGTTCTGCGGCCGTTGAAGGTCGTGGTTAAAGGAACTCTTTAGCAAATCGATAAAGGGCATATCGTCGGGGTTGGTGGGCGACCATTTGAGCACATCGACGCCTCGACATTGCAGCAAAGGATTGATATAGCGCTTTTGAAGGCGTCCCGCGGGATCGCCGAGCATCGACGGCTGAAAGATATGCAACATTTGAATGGCTGGTGCCGAATTGGGTGATTGCAGCGTGCTGTGCAAAACGCCGCCGTTGATAAAGCCGGCGGACCCTTCCTCAAAGCGTACATGCTCATGAGCCGCGCGCGTTCGATAGTCAATCGCTCCCTGTTCCATGTAGAAAAGCTCAACTTCGGAATGCCAGTGCCAGGGGACGGAATTGCCCGGATAGCGAGCGAATTCTGCGCGTTCGGCAATATAGGGCCAGTCTTCGGCGGTCTCGGGAAACGCTTCCTCGCGTCCTCCGTGGTGCAATTCTATGTGATCCATGTTTCGCATGGCATCAGTATAAAGCGCGATGGGCTTAGATTGCTCTTGCCTGTTCGGGGAACGCCTTGTTTAGGGATGCTTGGAGCTTTTCGAACGATGCTCGCAAGTTGTGGCTCTGGTTGGTTGAGCGTTTGGCTTTTGTGGTTGGGGAGTCGAGGAGACCGTTTCTCTGTGTCGGGGGGAAGGAGAAAAGGTCTGCATGTTTTAGGGATGGCTGCTGTGTTGCGTCATTGGAAGAATGCATGCTTATGCGGCCTCCTCGATGTCCACCAAAAGGTTGCGCACGGGGTGTGCTGCTAGGTCCCGTGCGTTGGCAGTATTATGCCGCGGCTGCTGCAAAGAAGCGCTAAAGAAAGGCTTAATCTGGTTTGGTGTTCCGATGAAACCGCAGGTAAAAGCTATCGAGTAACACTCTTGAAAGGTTTTGAGCTTAAGGGCTTTCTAAGGTTTGTGGCGTAGACGTGGCGCGGACGTGCGGAGCGTGTGAATGCTCGCTGTTAGCGCTGCGGCTCTGCGGCGCGCACCTGCTCGATGACCTTTTCCATGGTGGCGTCGATGCAGTCTTTTTTGAGCTCGCATTCCCAGATGGTTATGGGTGTCCAGCCCATTTGAGTGAGTGCTGCCACGGCAGCGCGGTCGCGCTCGACGTTGCGACGGAACTTTGCCTCCCAAAACTCAACGTTGCGCTTGGGCTGGCTAGGGTTGCACTTGGGGCAGCGGTGCCAAAAGCAGCCGTTGACGAAGATGGCGATCTTGCGGCCGGGAAAGGCGATGTCGGGCTTGCCAGGAACCTTCCATTCCAAGCGATAACCCGTAAGGCCCGCTGCACGCAGGCGCTGTCGTACGAGCAGCTCGGGCTTGGTGTTGGCGCGTTTGTTGCCTTTCATGGACTTTTTGATGGCGGCGCGACGGCGGACCAGTTCGCGCTCGTCAGCGGAGAGGTCCGAGGTGTCGATGCCGTCGAGCAGACCGGGCTTGGGACGCTTTTTGCTGCGGCGCTTAGGTGCGCGCTTGGGCTTGGTGGCGGGCTTGTCGGTCGCGGTGGCCTTGGCGTCGTTGGCAGTGCTGTTGGCCTCAAGCCGGTCTTCCTTCAGCTCAATCAGGGCATCAATGAGCCCTTTGTCGGCGGGCATCCACTCAACGGTGGCAAGTGAGGTGCGCGGAATCCAGCGGATATCGAGCTGGCGGTCGTGCTTCTGGGGCTCATCGGATTCATCGGCCAGCGAGCAGTAGTAGCACTCCATGGAGAGATGAAAATCGGGGTAGTCATACTCAACGGTGTAGAAATCGCGCAGGTTGGTGACTTTGACCTGCAGCTCTTCCATGAGCTCGCGGCGTACGGCGTCCTCGGGCGTCTCGCCGCGCATGAGCTTGCCGCCCGGGAACTCCCAAAGTCCCTGCATGTCGCCGTAGCCGCGCTGCACGGCAAGCAGCTCATCGGATCCTTCCTTGCGAATGATCCCAGCGGCAACATGAACAGTCTTCAACAGGAGTCCTCTCTCAACATCAACACGTGACAGGGTAGCTACCCGTACCTTACACAACGGTAAGGCAAGCGTAAGCCATATCGATGGTAGCCGACTCGGCTTCTTGCGACTATAGATGCCGTAGACTAATCGCAAGAAAGGACTCGGTATGCAAACCACGCACATGGCGACCCCGGTACTGGAGGTCGCGCATCTCGAAAAGGTATATGGCGCGCTGGGCAATGTGACCCGCGCGCTCAACGACGTTAGCTTTACCGTCAACCGCGGCGAATTTGTGGGCATCATGGGCGCCTCGGGCTCGGGCAAGTCGACGTTGCTCAACTGCGTGTCGACCATCGATAGTGCCACGAGCGGTACCATTCGCATCAACGGGCAGGACGTTACGCGCATGAAGCAGGCCAAGCTCTCGCAGTTCCGCCGCGAGGAGCTCGGCTTTATCTTCCAGGACTCCAACCTGCTCGATACGCTCACAGCACGCGAGAACATCGCCCTGCCGCTCACCATCGCCCGCATGAACTCGGCGGAGATCTCGACCCGCGTGCAGGATGTGGCAGCGCGCCTGTCCATCAGTCAGGTGCTCGACAAGTATCCCTACCAGATGTCCGGCGGTCAGCAGCAGCGCGTTGCCGCGGCTCGCGCGCTCGTCACCGACCCCACCATGATCATGGCCGACGAGCCCACCGGCGCCCTCGATTCCAAGAGCGCCCGCCTGCTGCTCGAGAGCCTGGAGGCCCTCAATCGCCGCCTGCGCGCCACCGTGCTCATGGTCACGCATGACAGCTTTGCCGCCAGCTACACGAGCCGAGTGTTGTTTATCCGCGACGGCAAGATCTTCACCGAGCTGCGCCGCGGCGACACCGACCGCCGAGAGTTCTTCGACCGCATTATGGAGGTCGTTGCCATGATGGGCGGTGAGGGCTCCGATGCTCTGTAAACTCGCTTGGGGCAACGTCCGCCGCGCCGGCCGCGACTACCTCGTCTACCTTTTGACGCTCACCCTGGGCGTCACGGTCTTCTATGCCTTTAACACTATCTCGATGCAGGTCGACATCGCCGGAATTGATGAAGAGGGCTTGGCGCAGGTTATGGGCAGTATGCTCGGCGACCTGACGTACTTTTTGGCCGGTGTCATGGCCTTTTTGATGGTGTACGCCAATAACTTCATCATGAAACGCCGCAAAAAGGAGTTTGGCCTGTACCAGGTGCTCGGCATGGGGCGCGGGCGCGTCGCCACGATCATGGCGCTCGAGACGGTGATTGTCTCGGTGGTGGCCTTTGTCGCCGGCATTGTGCTGGGTGTGGGACTCTCCCAGCTCATGACGTTCTTTACGGCCTCGCTCTTTAAGACGCAGATCGCCGATTTCCACTTCTTTTTCTCGATGCATGCGTTCAATCTGACCCTTGCCTGCATGCTCGTAATGTTTGTGCTCACGCTACTGCTGAACCTCCGCGCCGTGCGTCGTACCAAACTCATCGAGCTTATGGGTGCCGAGCGTCGCAACGAGAGCATCAAGACACGCAACCCCTGGATCGCGATTGCCATCTTTGCCGTGGGTGCGGTGCTTGTGGGCGTGGCCTATTACCGTCTGCTACGTGATGGGTTCCCGCTAACCGCGACGGACAGCAAGCTGCAAGAGGCCATGAACCAGTTTGGTATTACGACCGCTATGGTTACCGTGGGCACCTTTGCCCTGTTCTGGGGACTCTCGGGCATGCTCATCAAGCTGCTGCAGAGCCTGCGCGGCGTGTATTGGCGCGGCCTCAACATGTTTACCGTGCGCCAGCTTGCGGCCAAGGTCAACGCGGTGTGCTTTTCGATGGGTGTCATCGCGATGCTCCTGTTTTTGGCCATCACCTCGGTGACGTGCGGTATGTCAATTGCCAACGTGATGAATGAAAACCTGGAGCGCTATAACCCTGTTGACGTGTCTCAGACGTATGTCTATTACACGCCCGAAACGCTCGACTACTACAAGGAGTATGCCAATCCGTCTGAGGCCGATCGCATGGTGCTGGCCGATGCAACGGTCGATTTGTACGCTGCGTGGCATGGCGAGCGCAAGTCGGCGGACAACAACGACGAGACCGGCAAAAAGGTCGATATTGCCGATGTTGCCGGTGAGCATGTGCAGATCGATTCGTATCTGAGTTATCCGCTTGGCGGCTCGGGCCCCTCGGTGGTGGCGGGTGAGATGTGCAAGGCCATGGGCAAAAAGCTTCCCAAGGCGCTCGAGGGAAGCAACGCCGATGCGATGGGTCTGTTTGTGACGCCGGCGAGCCAGTACAACAAACTGCGCCAGATGATGGGCGAGGAGCCGGTGAGCATTGGCCGGAACCAGTATCTGCTCACGTGTGATATGGGCGGTGAGCTGGGCGACCTGTACACCAAGTATATGGCTGGCGGCCATGCCCTTACCTTGGGCGGGCATACGCTCAAGCCCGCTGGCGACAAGTCGGACGAGGATACGGCTGCCATCGCCAACTCGGCGATGGGCAGCAATCCCGGTACCGTGGTCGTAGCCGATGAGCTGCTGTCCCAGCTTAATCTGCAGCCGTATTCCAGTAATCTGCTCGTTAACTACAAGCAGGGGATGGATGTGACCAAGGCAGACGAGAGCATTAAATACACCATGCTCGACATTCTGCTCGTTGACGGCAAGGAGCCGGGGGATGGGGAGTCTTCATCAAGCGTTCCGAGATGTACACGCAAGCAGCGCAGATGAACGGCATGATTAGCTATCTAGCCATCTACATTGGCTTTGTGCTGGTCGTTGCATGTGCAGCGATTCTGTCGATCCAGCAGCTCTCCAATGTGGCCGACGGCAGCCGCAGCTATCGTGTGCTGGCACAGATCGGCTGTGACGACCGCCAGATTCGCCATTCGGTGATGGCGCAGCAAGCGGTATTCTTCCTGTTCCCGCTGGCAGTGGGCCTGGCGCACTCCTTTGTGGCACTTAAGGTGATCATCGAGCTGGTGAGCATATTCGGAAATATGAGCATCGGCGGCACCGTGGGCCTCACCTGTGCAATCTTCCTGGCAGCCTACGGCGGCTACTTCTTGGTGACGTACCTCATGAGCGCCGGCATGGTGCGAGCCGCTATTGCTACCCGTTACAGCGAGTAACAAGCGGGCAAAATCGTCGCAAAATCGGAGGTGTATGACTGCCGCGAAGGGACCAGGGACCCTTTCGCGGCGGTTTTTGCCAACCTGGTGCGTCTCAGATACAAGTGAGCAGACTTTTTTGAACCTGCCGAGCACATCGCGACAAATACTCAATAAAACCGCAGGTCAGAGCTATATCGTTTTGGCGTGTGCTCGGGCTTCTGCAAAAAGCCTACTCACTTGGTTTTTCTGCTAGAAGACCGCCGCGAGAGAAGGCAGCTCTCTCGCGGCGGTTGGCGTTTGCCCAGATAAAACCTGCCAAAATAAACCTGTCCCTTTTTGGCAGGTTATCGCTTCCAAAAGTGGAGGATCAACGTCGTGCGGTTTTGCTGCTCGGTTTTGACCAGGATGTTGTGGATGTGGGTCTTGACGGTGCCCACGGCAAGGAATAGCTCGTCGGCTATCTCTTGGTTCGATTTGCCCAGCACAACCAGGCGCATGACTTCGGTCTCGCGGTTGGAGAGTTTGTAGGCGTTGCGATAGAAGGGCATCTGCTCTTCGATGTGTCGATCAAGATCGCTGACGTTCTTTTCCTCGGGTGCCTCCTGCATGCGGATCGAAAGCACGTGATAGGCATAGATAATCAGCAGAATCGCAAAGTAGCACGCAAAGATGTTCTCGCTAAAGTTGCGCTCGGATAGGTACAGTTGCAGCCAGGAGGGTGCCAGGCTCATGGGAACAACAAGGATGTTGTAGAAATCCTCGGCAACGATGCACCCGACCAGAATGGCGCCGATAATGAGGTGCTTTCGTTGATTGTTGACGCGCGCCTTAAGCTCGACCTGCGTGCTTTTATGCGCCGTCCAAAAGATATAGAGCCCCACAAATACAAGGAATGCCTGACGGATCGTGTAGTAGAGCCATTGATGCATGGGGCCGTAGGGGACAGCGACAATGATCAGCAGCTCGCTTAGGAAGAACGTTGCGACGGGAATAACAAACTGCTTTTTTGAATGTTTGTCGAGCAAGTCCATGGCAATGAGCCAGATAAAAGCTTGTGAAGCGGTCGCCACAAGGGTCCGCAACACAGGCATGGTAATTGAGTAATAGTCGCTGGCTGGAAAACTCTGGTTTTGCAACGTGTATTCAAAAAAGAAGATCTCGGTCATCTCGATGGCATAGCAGATAAATACGCCGCTGCCATAGATAAAGAACCGTCGACGAGACGAGGCATAGGCGGCAAGCGAAAGCACTGCCGTCACAATACAAATCAGGAGTATCGCTAGGGTATAGAAGAACATCAGAGTGTTCATCTGCCACCGTCCCATCTCATTTATCTATGGCCGAGTCCTGTATATCTTGTGGGATATAGACGTCTCAACCCTTCGTTACATTGCGGATTAGGCGCCGAGATACAGCATAGCCGTATACCGTTCGCGGTTCTAGATAGTAAACCCCCTGCAAGCTGGCTACCTGCGGGTTTATATTGGTTTAGAGGGGGTGTAACTCCGTGAACGGTCTTTAATCCCGAATAAACTAGGTAAAAATTGCATACGGGTGAATGATGGTCTTGTCAACACGAGGCGTGATGTTCGAGCGCCTCATAGTAATAGTCGGCAAGACCGGCGGAAAGGAAATCGACATGGCACTGCCTAAGGATTTCATCGACACCAACGACTTCACCAAAGAGCAGATCCTGGCTATCGAGGATCTTGGCCTGGCAATGAAGAAGGCCATCAAGGTTGACGGTTATTATCCGCACCTGCTCCGCAACAAGAGCCTTGGCATGATCTTCCAGCAGGTTTCCACCCGCACCCGTCTTTCCTTCGAGACCGCTATGACCGACCTCGGCGGCCATGCTCAGTTCTATGGCCCTGGCACCATCCAGCTCGGCGGTCACGAGTCCCTGGGCGACACCGCTCGCGTTATGGGCTCGCTGCTCGACATCATGATGGCTCGCGTTGACCGTCACAAGGACGTCGTCGGCCTCGCCGAGGGCTCCGCTGTGCCCGTCATCAACGGCATGTCCGAGTTCAACCATCCCACGCAGGAGATGGGCGACCTCATGACCATGCTCGAGAACCTCCCCGAGGGCAAGAAGATCGAGGACTGCACCCTGGCCTTCATCGGCGACGCCACCCAGGTCTGCGTCTCCCTCATGTTCATCGCTTCCAAGGTCGGCATGAAGTTTGTCCAGTTTGGACCTAAGGGCCACCAGATCCCCGACGGCGGCCTGCACGTTGGCACCGTCGAGGAGCGCGCCGAGTTCGGCAAGCAGATGATGGCCATCGCCGAGGAGAACTGCAAGGTCTCCGGCGGCTCGGTCGTCATCTCCGACGACATCGAGTGCATCAAGGGCGCCGACTTCATCTACACCGACGTGTGGTATGGCCTGTACGACGAGGAGGTCTCGGGCGAGAACTACATGGACGTGTTCTATCCCAAGTATCAGGTCACCATGGACATGATGAACTTCGCCGGCGCAGGCTCCAAGTTCATGCACTGCCTGCCGGCCACCCGCAACGAGGAGGTCGTCGACGAGGTCATGGACGATCCCGAGCGCTCCCTGTGCTGGGTCGAGGCCGAGAACCGCAAGCACTCCATCCGTGCTCTCCTTGCCGCCCTGGGCAAGCGCACCCCGCTCAACGACGAGGGTGTCGAGTACTCCGCCAAGGCTGAGCTCCACGCCGCTCTCGAGGCTCTCGAGCAGCTCTAAGCCTCAAGGCTTCTAAAAGCACGTTTGCGGGCGGCGGATGCTCGTCTCCTGTCGCCCGCTCACCGAGGCCCAAGCAATTGCCTTAATACCTTAGGGCCTCGGATCTGTCCAAGACTGAGCGAAGGAGCTCATCATGAGCGACGGAAAGAAAAAGCTATCCTTCTTGACGGTCATTTCGACCATCATCTGCGTCGTCTTCGTTTGCGAGGCCGCCGCTCCTGCTGCTGCCATTGGCAACCAGCAGTTCTTCTGGTGGATCTTCCTGATCCTGACCTTCCTGCTTCCCTACGGCATGGTTGTCGCCGAGCTCGGTACCACCTATGACGGCGAGGGCGGCATTTACGACTGGGTACGCGATGGCCTGGGCGACAAATGGGGCGCCCGCATCTCGTACTACTACTGGGTCAACTACCCGCTGTGGATCGCCTCGCTGGCTACCATGTTCCCCGACATTTTGGGCATGGTCTTTGGCGTCGAGTTCAACTTGATCGCCAAGATGGGTATCGATCTTGCCTTTGTGTGGATTGTCTACCTTATGGGTCGCTCCAAGGCGGCCGACTCCGAGTGGGTCCTTAACGGTGGCGCCATCATCAAGGTCGCCGTCGCCGTTATCGTCGGCGCTTTGGGCATTTGGTATGCCATGGAGAACGGTTTTGCGAACGACATGTCCGCTGCCACCTTCCTGCCCGAGCTCACCAACACCAACGCTCTCGGCTACCTGTCGATCATCATCTTTAACTTCATGGGCTTCGAGGTCATCTGCACCATGACCGACGATATGGCCGATCCCGCTCGCGATATCCCCAAGGCCATCATCGTCGGTGGCCTGTCCATTGCCGTCATCTACCTGTTCGCCGGCTTCGGCATCGGCGCCGCCGTGCCGGCCGATTCCATCGATCCCGACTACGGCATGATCGTCGCAGTCCAGACCATGGTGGGCGACTCCATGATCTTTAAGGTCATCTGCATCGCCTTCCTGATCACCCTGTTCGCCAACATGGCCGCCTGGTCCTTCGGCGTCAACTCCGTCGCTCGCTACGCTGCCGAGCATGGCAACATGCCCAAGGTCTTCGCCTCGATGATTTCGGATGACGACATGCCCAACGGCGCCAACCTGGTCAACGCTGTCGTTGCCTCCCTGGTTCTCTGCCTGCAGCTCGTTCCCATCGACGCCATCTCCAACGGTGTTTTCTGGATGCTCTTCGGCACCTCCGTCGTCTTCCTGCTGCTCACCTACATCCCGATGTTCCCGGCGTTCCTCAACCTTCGTAAGAACGACCCGAACCGCGAGCGCATCTTCACGTTCCCGTTTAAGGGCGCCATGATGAAGGTTATGCTGGCCATCCCCTGCATCGAGCTGATCCTGGCCATCGTTGCAACGCTGGTTCCGTTCTCCGTCGATGAAATTGGCGACAAGGTCCCGATGATCGTTATCTTCATCGTGCTTGTGCTCATCGGCGAGGTCGTCCGCGTCGTCAGCGCCAAGGGTCGCGAGACCGAGTACAAGGGTCTCACCCCTGAGCTGGCTGCTCAGCGTCTCGCTGAGGAGGCCGCCGAGGCCGAAGAGGACTAGAGCACCCGGATTCGGGGCTCCAACCCTCCTCGCGTACCAAAGTACGCTTCGTCGGGCTTGTCGCTCCCGACTCCGGGCACTCTAGCCTCTTCGGGGGCGTGCCCAAAGCGACAAATTTGCTAACCATTCCTTGGGGCGGGTGCGAGCGATAGCTCCGGTAACCACCGCCCGCTCCAATCTCTCTTTCGTATCCTTCGTGCGTTTGTCTCCGCGCACTTGGCTACGTCGTCGCTTGCCGGTGCGACTCCGTGAAAACTGGCACCGGGCGCCCCGACCTTTGCCGGGGGACGGGCGCCCACTATCTCTTGGTTTTAGGCCGCGGGTAACCCGCCCGCGGCAAGCGATCGTTCGATTTGGAGGAAATCTTATGCGTACGATCACCGAGTCCGAGTCCACCCCCAAGGCCGACGGCTTCTTTATGCCTGCTGAGTTCGCCCCGCAGGATCGCGTGTGGATGGGTTGGCCCCACCGCACCGACACCTGGGCCCACGGCGCCAAGCCGGCTCAGAAGCAGTATGCCGCCATCGCTCGCGCCATCGCCGAGTTCACCCCGGTCACCATGTGCGCCAACCAGGCCGACTACGCCAACTGCAAGGCCGTCTTCGAGGACGACGAGAACGTTACTGTTATCGAGATGACCACCGACGACGCTTGGTTCCGCGACACCGCCGCCACCTACGTCATCAACGGCAAGGGCGAGAAGCGCGCCAACCACTGGCATTTCAACGCCTACGGCGGTCTCGTCGACGGCCTCTATTTCCCGTGGGACAAGGACGAGCAGATCGCCCTTAAGATGGCTGAGCTCTCCGGCTGCCGTCGCTATCGTCCCGATGACATGATCCTCGAGGGCGGCTCCATCACCGTCGACGGCGAGGGCACCCTTGTCGTGACTGACCAGTGCCTGCTTTCCCCGGGCCGCACCTGCTCTGCGGTTCTGGAGGAGGAAGAGGATCCCGAGTCCATCTGGCCCAAGTACCACAAGAAGTTTGAGCCCTGGAGCGAGGAGCTTCGCGCCTACATGGACGAGCACCTCAAGGATTACCTGGGTGTCGAGAAGGTCATCTGGGTCAAGGAGGGCATCGACCCCGAGGAGACCAACGGCCACATCGATGACGTCGCCACGTTCATCGCCCCGGGCGTCATGGCCTGCATCTGGACCGACGATCCCGAGTATCCGTTCTACGAGCAGTGCCACGCTGCCTACGAGACCCTCTCCAACGCCGTTGACGCCAAGGGCCGCAAGATGAAGGTCTACAAGCTCTGCATGCCCGTGAACCCGCTGTTCATGGACCAGGCTTCCTGCGACACCATCGACGCCGACGAGAACGCCGAGCCGCGCGTTCCCGACGAGCCGCTGATCGCTTCCTACATGAACTACCTGGTCACCAACCACGGCGTTATCGTCCCGCAGTACGGCGACGAGAACGACCAGCTGGCCGTCGACACGCTCCAGAAGATCTATGACGAGGTCTGGGGCGAGGGTGTCTACAAGTGCGTCGGCGTTCAGTCCGAGCAGGTCGTCTTCGGCGGCGGCAATATCCACTGCATTACGCAGCAGGAGCCCTCGGCGTAACTGTCTGTCTTCCCGAGGCGCGGCACCTTGCCCTCCAATCGTCGGGCATGACCCTTAAGGTCAATGCCCTCCTCTTTCAGGGCAATCTGCCGCACCTCGGAAATCCAGCCGATCAATCGGACAGGTGGCGTGTCATCCCATCTCGGGGCATTGATGGGCTGCTGCTTGATGTCTTGGTCGGTTGGGTTTTCTTTGGGCACTCCGTTGCCTCCACATCGGAGTGCCTTTTTCTTTGATTGAATACGCGTCTGGCCTGGGATTTTTTGCGGGTTAGGCCAATTGTTCGCTTGAATTTCCCAGGTCAGACGCGTCTTCAATTGCCGAAAGTTCCCGGTCGCGAACGCGGCCGTTTTGATCGGAGTATCTATGTACCAGCGTATCGTCATCTACACGCGCCTGTTCCGCGAGCGTTGGTCCAACATCTGCATCCTCTCCTTTCTTTGGGATGGCACCTGTACCGGTGACGCGGCCTGCAACCCTACCTTGGGCTGCGCCTTCGGTACAGATGCCATCCTTTTTGCTGCAGGGGGAGCGCGCCATGGCAGGTAAAAAGTTCTCCCTGATCGAGGTTATCCTTTCGGTTATCTGCGTCGTGTTTACCATCGAGGCGTCGGCTCCGGCATCTGCCATGGGCAACGTGCAGTTCTTCTGGTGGATCTTCCTTATCATTACGTTTTTGCTTCCCTATGGTCTGGTGGTGGCCGAGCTGGGTACGGCGTTTGATTCCGAGGGCGGCCTGTACGATTGGGTTCGCTTGGGCCTGGGCGACCGTTGGGGCGCCCGTTGCTCTTGGTGCTACTGGGTTAACTTTCCGCTGTGGGTGGCAAGTATCGCCTGCATGTTCCCCAGTGTCATTAATGCGGTGTGGGGTATCGAGTTTTCACTCGGGATCCGAATTGCCATCGAGATTGCCTTTGTGTGGGGCGTCACGGTCATGGCAATGCAGCCGGTGGCGGAGGCCGATTGGGTTATGGACGGCGGCGCCGTCATCAAGGTGCTCATTACCGCTGTGGTGGGAATCGTCGGTATTTGGTTTGCCTGCAATAACGGCTTTGCCAACGACATGTCGTTTAAGACCTTCATTCCAGATCTGGGCGACACCAATTCGTTGACGTACCTATCGATTATCCTGTTCAACTTTATGGGCTTTGAGGTGGTCGCGACCTTTGCCAGCACGATGAAGAACCCCTCGCGCGATATCCCCAAGGCGGTTATTGCCGGTGGCGTTGCCATTGCGGCAATTTACATCATTTGCGGCATCGGCATTGGAGCCGCGGTTCCCACCGAGCAGCTTTCACTCGATTCGGGCATTGTGGACGCAGTCGCCGCTATGGTGGGGCGCACCCACCCGCTGACGATGGTCGTGGGCGTGGCCTTTTTGGTGACGCTGTCCGCCAATATGATCTGCTGGAGCTTTGGCGTTAACAACGTAGCGAGCTATGCCGCGCGCCATGGCAACATGCCGCGTCCCTTTGCGTTGGTGTCCAAAAAGACCGGCATGCCCAACGGCTCGGCGCTCATTAACGGCTGTTTCGCCAGCCTGGTGCTGCTGCTCCAGATTCCGCTGGGTGAGGGTTCCGACGTCTTTTGGGTCTTCTTCTCGATGAACGTCGTCTTTCTGCTCATGAGCTATATCCCGATGTTCCCGGCGTTTTGGCGCCTGCGTAAATACGACGACCGCCCGCGTGTGTTTCGCGCGCCCTTCGAGGGCAAGGTGCTTGCGGTAACGCTTGCGGTGCCGGTGGTAGAACTCGTGCTTTCGATTGTTGCGACAATCGTGCCGCTTAACAGCTCGCCCGCCGAGATGTCAAAGTTGCCGATCCTCATGGGTGTGGTGATCGGCGTGTTGCTGGGCGAGGTCTCGCGCCTCATATCGCGTCGCGGCCGCAGTGTCGATAATCCCGGCGTTGGTGCAAGGGGGTCAGGTTACGTTGCGCCAAAGCGGTAACGCCGCGACCTGCGCGGTGTCTGCTGTATGTTGGATTACTGCTTGTGGCGCTCAGAATCGGAAACGAGCTTGGGCGCAAAGAAGGGGACGTGGCCCAGATAGGGGCAGCTGTCCGAACGCTCTTCGACGACACAGGGGACGTCATTGTAGGTAAGTGAGTCGCACAGGTGGACGATGGCCTTGGCGGCAGGGGCAACGAGTATTTTGAGCGGTGCGATAGGCGCCATGGCATCTCCTTTCATCGGTGAGACACAGCTTGTTTATCTAAACGATACAGTACGTTTAATCGGTGAGTCTAATCTTGCGGCAAAGAATCTGTCAACATCCTCACGGCATCTAGACAGGGGAGGCGGGCATGAGTTTCGCGTTCTATATCTACACCACGATTATCATGGGTGTGGCTCTGGTGACCAGTGCCGTGGCATTGGTGGTTTGGCTCATGACGCGCCGTCGCGACAGCCTGGTGGCCGCGGCGGGCTTTTTGCTCTACATGCTCGATATGTCGGTCATTTTTTTTGACGAGTACAATCGGCTCAAATACGAATACGCTGTTACCTTTAGCGAGCCGTTGCAGCACCCCTTGCTGCGCTGCGTGCTCGGTATTGCCATCTATGCCTGCGTGGTACTGTGGATGTTTGCGCGCTTGCGCAAAAGACCGACGTCGCGCATGCTCGGACTTGCTATCGTGCCGTTTTCAATCTTGCAATTGGTGCTGGTGCCTCGCAGCGGTGCTGCCGGAGAGGTGCAGCAGTATCTCTTTTGGCTCACGCGTGACCTGGGCAATGTAGGATGTCTTGCCTATGCCGCCTGGCATTACCGGCACAGGGCCACGCGTGTTGAGAAACTCGACCTCGACCGCTCAAAGCTCTTTTGGAAGGTGGCACTCGTTCTTGCGTTTTGCGTAATCGCCGAGGACACCTACATGATTTTGCTCTGCCGCCCCGACTCTCAAAACCCCGTCATCAGCCTCTTTTTGTGGTATCTGTCCGAGCGCAATATCTCCGAAAACGTGCTGCTCGTGGTATGCGCGGTCCAACTCTTTTGCCAGTTTAGCCATATCCTGCGCGTGTATGCCCGTCATCCGCGTGCCGATGAGGACGTGGCGGCCGAGAGCGCACGCTCTGGGGACGATCTAGCATCACGCGTTGTGATCTATGCCGATGCCCATAAGCTGTCGCGGCGCGAGCAGGAGGTGCTCACGCTGGTGCTGAAGGGCAACGACGCCCAAAACATCGCCAGCGAGTTGGTCATCAGCCCTGGCACTGTCAAGGCGCACTTGCATCGCATCTACGTTAAAAGCGGTGTCTCCAACCGAGATGACCTCATAGATGCCTTTTGGCGTTCCTAGCCCTATTTTTCCTTGAATGCGAGCCTTGCCGATAAGGCGGGCGCCGTTGGGCGTAATGAAGCGGCATTAATCTCAGACAATAAACCCGCAGGTAAAAAGTGTAAACCGGCTTAAACTGACCGTTTGCGGCCCCTGACCTTGGCATGGGTTTGCCCCTGTGTATCAATGGATATAGCGCGAAGCCGCGGACGTGAGACAGACATCTGAGTACGGCTTACAGGCACGCGCCGATGCGGGAGTGCTTTGCTCCCGACCGAAAGCCAGCGCGGGCGGTGTACCCGCGTTACATCCTAAAACGTCTGAGGAGGCTCACATGGAGAAGGCTGATGTAGTAATCAAGAGCAATGCCGTTTTTACCGGCGATGGGATCGAACCGTTTAAGGGCGGCGTTGCCGTGCGTGGCGATAAGATCGTTGCCTGCGGTGACGATGCCCACTTGGCGCCGTTTATCGGCCCCGATACTGAGGTGCGCGACTTTGGCGACCAGCTCGTTATGCCTGGCCTGATTGACTCGCACACGCATTTTGCTCAGGGTGCGTTTATGACCGACCCCGATTTTGCCGTCAACCTTATCGATTGCACCAGTTTTGAGATGGCGATGGAGCGTGTTGTAGCGTTTGCGAACGCCCATCCCGATAATGAGTGGATTCTGGGCTGCCAAATCATTCAGTTCCAGTGGGATATCCCCGAGATGCCCACGGCCGCGATGATCGATGAATACATCTCCGACCGCCCGGTCTTCCTGCAGCAGGTTGACCTGCATACCTTTAGCGCCAATACCTGTGCCATCAACAAGGTGGGAGTGACTTCGCAGACGCCCGATCCCGCAGGCGGCAAGATCCTTAAGGATGCCGACGGCAACCTGACGGGCGTGTTTTCCAACAATGCCGGCTCCTTCTTTATGGATGAGGTCTACGACCCCGCGATGGACGTTGCGGAAGCTTCGTTTACCAAGACGGCAAAGCGCGCTAACAGCTTTGGCATCACCACTGTCGGCATGGTCAATCCTACGTTTGTGAGCATGGAAAACCCGTATGCAGTGCTTGCGGATCTTAATGCCAAGGACGAATTGCCGCTGCGCGTCTTTTTGTACACCGATCTGTTTGAGAACGAGAGCATGACGCTCGATCAAATCAAGGCCAAGTACAACTTCCCTGGCACGCAGGTCGAGTGGCACGGCTTTAAGCGGTTTCTTGATGGCGTGTGCTCCGACCACACCGCTTGGATGCTTGAACCCTATTCCAACGCGCCCGATACCTGCGGTGAGCCCGCGGAGGATCCAGAGCGCATCCGTGCCGCCATTGTCAGGGCGCAGGAATGGGGCGTTGACACGCGCGTCCATACGATCGGCGATCGCTCGGTGCGTTTTGTGCTCGATTGCTTTGAGGAGGGCGAGCGCTTGCATGGTAAGCGGGGTTGCCGCCACTCCATGGAGCACAACGAGACGGTTCAGCCCGAGGATCTGCCGCGCTACGCAGAGCTTGGTATATGCCCCGGCATGCAACCGTGGCACATGCTGCTCGATATGGCTGACCTTGCCAAGGACGATGCCGTGGGCCCCGAGCGTGCAGCGCTTTCGTGGCCCCTGCACAGCCTGCTTGCCAGCGGTGCCGTGGTGCACTTGGGCAGCGACTTCCCCGTTGTGGGCTTGGAGCCCATGGAGGAGGTGTACGGCGCAGCCTTCCGCATGCTCGAGGACGGTTCCAACCCAGAAGGGTGGTTCCCGCAGGAGCGCATCACCATGGCCGAGGCCTTGCGCGCCTACACCTACGGCAGCGCCTACGCCATGCATGCCGAGGATCGCATCGGTACGCTCGCATGCGGCAAACAGGCTGATATCTGTGTGCTCGACCGCAACCTCTTTGACTGCGAACCGGCTGAGGTCCTCGAGGCCACGGCGTCTCTCACGATGATTGCCGGCAAGGTGGTCTACGAGGCCTAGCGGGGCTGCTGCATCGCCGGGCGGTGCCACAGCCCGTGCGTGCCGCCCATCCATTCATTCATCCATTCATCAATCTCTCATGGAAAGGGGAGAACAATGGCAGAAGAAGCAACCGCCGCTGTTGAGGAGGAGCGTGAGCTTGCCTCGCAGCCGATTCCCGGCCTGGTGCGCAAGTACACCATCATCACCGGCCAGGGTATGCTCGCCCAGATTATCATGGTGGTCCTTGAGGGCCTCGTGATGGGTTGGGGCCTGGGCGCACACGGCCTGGCCTGTGTCTCGATCATCATGTCGGTCGAGTACATTAACCTGGCCTTTGGCAACCTGTTTGGCACCGGCGTGCCCGCCGTGGTGGGCAACCTTTTGGGTGCCGGCGACATTAAGGGCGCCAGCAAGGCGTTTAGCCAGGGTTTTTGGCTTACCACGATTGTGAGTGTGCTGCTTGCTGTGGTGATGGCTGTGTTTACCGAGCCCATCTGCGCATTCTTCGGCGCCACGCCCGACATCATGGCCGATACCGTTGCCGGCGTGCGCACCTTCTCCGTGCTGCTACCGCTCACGGTCATTGGTCAGATGGTCACCGCCGTCATGCGTGTGGACGAGAAGGTTCAGATCCAGGCCAACCTCATGACCGTGTCTGCCATCGTCGCTATCTGCTGGCTTGCGCTTTCCACGTTTGTGCTCAAGCTTGGCGTTATGGGAGCTGGCGTGTACTACGGTCTTTCCATCGGTATCTGGGCCATCGGTATCTTCTGGTTCATCGGCGGTAAGAAGTCGCAGCTCCAGATCAGCGCCGCCGACCTCAAACTCGACATGGCCATCTGCGGCCAGATCATCAAGATTGGTTTCCCGTTCTTTTTGGTGCAAGCTGCCACGTTCATCTTCAACACCGTTGCCAACTCGTTGCTTGGCCAGCTCGGCGGCGACATGGGTTCGCTCTACATCGCGGCCTTTGGTGTGATCAACGGCTACATCCTCTACATTACCATGATGGTCGCCCAGTGCTTCTCGTACGGCCTGCAGCCCATTGCCGCCTTCAACGCCGGCGGCAAGGCGTGGGCGCGCCTCAAGGAAACACTCTCCTGCACGCTTAAGTACCAGGTCGTGACGCTTGCTGCGGTGTCTGCTGTGCTATGGGTGGCCGCAACGCCGGTCTGCGCCTTTTTTGCTGGTAGCGACCCGGCGCTCGTCGAGGTTGCCGCCAACGCCACGCGCATCGTTATCCTGGCCGTGGCTCTGGGCTATCTTGCCATGACCATGTCGATGTACTTCCAGGCGGTTGAGAAGGTGGGTATCGCCACGTTCACCGGTCTGCTCCGCTACGTGATCTGCTCCGTGCCGCTTATGTACCTGCTTGGCAACATGATGGGCGTTCAGGGTGTCTGGTTTGCCTTGGTGGCGGCTGACGCCATCACTGGTCTTATCTCCATCGCCCTCGCCGTCCGCGAATCCAAGCGACTTGCCACGCTCTAGACTCGGACACGGCCGGCGCGCGATAGTCGAATAAGTCAACTCGCCTGCAAGCCACCACAATGGGGACAGTTCCCATTGTGGTGGTTATTGTTATTTAGGGTCCGAGATATCGGTTCTATAAATAACGCTTCTGAACTGGGCTACTATAAGATTGTGGAAAACACTACTACAAGATTATGGTAATTACCGAGGACCTTTTATTAGATTTCATCCCTTTAGGGTCTCAGGTTTTTCTGCAAACAAAGGCTGCATGTTGATATCCGCTTGGCCGATAACAGTTGGTCAACATCATCTGTTATCGGCCAAGTCATTTACAACTGGCTCATCCGCCGTTTGTAAACCAAAGTGGATCCATGCTGTCCCGAGGGGGAGTGCACTACGGCTGCAGCAGCGCCATGAGACCCATGCGGTTTTTGACGCCGAGTTTGCGGTAGATGGCGTTGACGTGCTTTTTGACGGTCGACTCGGAGATATAGAGCTCAACAGCTATCTCGTGGTTGGTCTTGCCGGTGAGTATGAACTTGAGGACCTCGGCTTCGCGGGGGAGCAGAGCGGCCTTGATGGCAAGCACGCTGGCGGGGCTTTCATCTGCGCCCTCGGCATACCCGTGTGGGAGCAGCTGATGCAGATGCAAGCTCAGGTGCCGGGCAATCTGGTGGAGGATCTCGAGCTCCGAATCGGTAAAGTCGCCGTCTTGCTCGGCGCGGAACAGCGTAATCGAGCCGAGCGGCGTGGCCTTGTGCGCCAGTGTGGCCGTGCAGCCATAATAAATTCCCAGGGGCTGCATCCATTCCAGGTAGATGGGCGTGCCATTGCGGCGCTCGACATCCACCAGGTCCAGATCGCGATATACATCGACCACCCGCGTGTCAAAGCTCCAAATGGTGTAGTCATACGCGGCGTAGCGTTCGTAATAATCATCAAGCGCCTGTGCGGACATTCCGTATGCGACGGGGCGAACAAATTGCGTTTGTCCGTGAGCCCCCGTCTGGGCGATATCGAACATCGAGACACGGTGCACAATCACGTCTGCGATGCGTTTGAGTAGGCCTTCCTGCAGTGCACTGAGCGACCCCTGCTCATGTGTCCACAGTGCGCATTCGTTGAGAGCGGCCCAATCTTGAGCAAAGAGCTCAACGTTCTGGTTATCTGCGTTGTTCGCATGTGTCATGGGGAGTCCTTTCGTGCCATCTAGCCAGTATGGCATGCGTGCCGGTCCACTAGAACTTTAGGTCAGTGAACGGTCGACTTTTGGCTGCCGAATGGGTACCCAAGGCCCATTGAGACGCCGTTGTCGCCGCAGCACAATGGGGGTGTCATCAAACAGGTTCGACCCAAAGTGAGGAGCCAACATGAAGACCATTTACGAGAGCGAATCAACGCCCAAAAAAGACGGTTTCTATATGCCCGGAGAGTACGAGGAGCAGGAGCGCACCTGGATTCTCTGGCCGCATCGCTCCGACGTGTGGCGCTGCGGTGCCAAGCCCGCTCAGAAGGTCTTTACCGAGATCATTAAAACGGTCGCACGCTTCCAGCCCATTACGGTGGGCGTCAACGCTGAGGATTTCCCCGCGGTGTGCGAGATCTTTGACGGCGTGGAGAACGTGCGCGTAATCCACATGGAGTACAACGACTCCTGGATTCGCGACCCCGGTCCGGCGTTCATCGTTAATGACAAGGGCGATGTGGCGCTATCGCATTTCCACTTCAACGCGTATGGCGGCTTCATTGACGGTCTGTACTTCCCCTGGGACAAGGATGCGAGCATCGGCCTACAGGTGGCACAGCTCGAGCAGGTCAACCGTTATCGTCCGGAGGACTACATCCTCGAGGGGGGCTCGTTTAACTGCGACGGCCAGGGCACCGTGGTGACCACTGAGATGTGCCTGCTCAACGAGGACCGCAATCCGCAGTACACCAAGGAGCAGATCGAGGCAAAACTCAGCGAGTACCTGGGCATCGAGAAGGTTATTTGGATCAAGGACGGCATCGACCCGTTTGAGACGAACGGTCATGTGGACGACGTTGCGTGCTTTAGCGCGCCTGGCGAGGTTTGCTGCATGTGGACCGACGATCCCAACCACAAGTTCTACAAGGAGTGCCAGGAGGCCTACAAGACTCTTTCCGAGGCAACCGACGCCAAGGGCCGCAAGCTCAAAGTGCACAAGGTAATTATGCCGGCGACCTCGGTATACATGACCGAGGAGGAGGCTTCTACAATCGATCCCGTCGAGGGCGTGCTGCCGCGTACGCCCGAGGACGCCTTTGAGCCCAGTTACCTCAACTTCCTGCCCATTAACGGCGCGGTGCTCGTGCCGCAGTTCGGCGACCCCAACGATGCACAGGCGCTCAAGGACATCCAGGCCGCCTACCCAGACCGCGAAGTTATCGGCATTATGACCCGCGAGGTCATCTACGGCGGCGGCAACATCCACTGTATCACCCAGCAGCAGCCCAAGGCGCGCTGTAAATAGCAGTTCCATGGTGAACAGGGCTTGATTGTCCGCACACGAAAGTCCGCCGACTTCAACGGTCGGCGGACTTTTCGTGTGGTAGTTTCACCTGAACGGCGGGCCGTGCGGCTTGGGTGTGCGGGCTCACAATCTGGGGAAACCAAACGGATTGGGGGCTTGTATGATCGATTCGAAGGGAAGCGTGCGACCCGAGGGCATGTTTAACGGGGCGCACCTGGCCCCCGAAGCCCAGCGCGCATACGATAAACTGCTCGAGTGCGTGCTCAACGGGCAGAAGGGCTGCGAGGTTTCGGCGCGTGCGGGTATGGATACGATCAAGGCGCTCGTATAGCTTTACGCTTTCGGATGTGACACATAGGACTGCATGCGCCGCTCCCGGCTATATTGCCTCCGAGTGCTTTAGCTCATGGAGATAGCCGGCATCAGCGATTTCGAGAGCCTGGCGGCGTCTGCGAAAGCCCCCGGTGTTTACACCTCAGACGGATGACTTTGGACTCGCGGTCCATATCTTCAAGATGCTCAACCGCGGAATACATCCGTACAGTTCTGGCGAACTGGACCTGGACATTTTTGACCCGGATGACGACGACATTCCGCCCGCTCCGTCGCTCAACAGCTGCGTGCGCAATGGGCGTAGCCCATTAGTGGGGACGATGATTGGATATGTTGTCCCAAAGTACGCTCTTGAGCTCGATGATTTTGGCAACCTTATGGGCGAGGCTTTCCGCCGGTCGCTCTTTGGTAAAGCACAAGAGCGCCTTGATGCGTGCACATGGGCGCGCCTGCTCGACCTGCATCCATCCGAGGCGGTTGAGCGCCCGCGCGGTCATCTATATCATGCTTCGCGGGGTGAATGTCCCTATTGTCGAGGAGAGCGCGCCCTGTTAGCTCGTCTTGGCTGATTGGTCTGGGCTGTTTTAGAGAAAGCCCATGAGGCGGCACGCGGGTTAGTCCTGCGTGTCGCCTCCGTACATGTAGACGATAAAACCGTCGCCGGTGTCTTGGCTGTGATCTTCCAAGATGCGCTTCATGTTGAGGTGCTCGTAGAACTGCCAGTCAGAGTTGCAGTCGCTCATCAGGAAGAACTTGGTGCAGCCTGCCCGGGCGAGCTCTGCGCGCGCAAAGTCGATGAGCGCGCGGCCGAGCCCCTTGCCCTGCCACTCGGGCACAATGATGATCAGGTTGAGCTGGCCCTGGGCATACTCGTTGCCCGTGGCGGCGAAGCGGTCGGCTGTTGCCTTCTCGCGGCTATCGCCAAAGAGCGATCCCTCGAGCTTGGCGTCGGCGGTTTTGGCCATCTCGGTTGCCTGGGCGAACATCTCGTCGTAGCAGGGTACCCACGTGGGATTGGTACGAGGCTTGCCGTCCTCGAAGATGCCGATGCAGCAGGCGGCGATAATGCGGCCCTCTGCCTCGGCGACGAGCGCGATGGGGGAGCGCTGCAGCTGCATGGCGATGTTAAAGCGCGCGCAGAAATCGGCAGCTTCGACGTCGCCGCGGTTGCGCAGCGTGTTGCACCACAGCTGGTTGTAGATGGCGGCGATGCCGGTCAGGTCATCAAGCGTGGCGGCGCGCAGAGTTACGTTGTCAAGGCTCATGGAGGCTCCTTCCAAGTTGGGTCAGGCCACCTCTGAGTGTGACATGGGCGCACCGCCGCTGCAGCAACCATTCGGCAGACGAGCCTCGATCCCTCGGGGACGGAGGAAGAGGGGTCACGAGGATAGTCATTGGGGACGTTCCTAAACGACTAGTCAAACAAGAGCGTCCCCAACGACTACCCCGGAGCAAGACAACGCCGCAGGTAGAGGACAGACAGCGAGCGGGTCGCATTTGAGGCAAGGTGACGTGAAACGAAAGGGCGCTGACCTTCTGGTCGCGCCCTTGAGGTTGAACGTCAGATTGTACAGGTGCGGCCCGCGCAGCGTCGGCCGGTTACAGCGTTTGGTAAAACGCCGTAACTCTAAATCCGTTCCGCGATCTCGTGGATGAGGTAGTCGGTCTTTTCCCAGCCCAGGCACGGATCGGTGATCGACTTGCCAAAGACGCCGCCGTCGACCGGCTGGTTGCCGTCCTCCAGGTAGGACTCGATCATAAAGCCCTTGACCAGCTTGGAGATGGACTCGTTGCGGCGGCAGCTGTCGAGCACCTCCTTGCAAATGCGATACTGCTCAAGCGGGCGCTTACCCGAGTTGTCGTGGTTGCAGTCGATGACCGCTGCCGGATTGGCATAGCCGGCGTGCTCGGTGTAGCGTTCGGCCAGGCGCTCCAGGTGCTCGTAGTGGTAGTTGGGGTAGGTACGACCGTCGAGACCGATGTAGCCACGCATAACGGCGTGCGCGAGCGGATTGCCGTCGCACTCGACCTCCCAGTTGCGGAAGATGAAGCTCTGGTGCGCCTGCGCGGCGTAAATGGAGTTGAGCATAACGGTGGTGGAGCCGGCGGTGGGGTTCTTCATACCCACGGGTACCGAAATGCCGCTCGACACCAGGCGATGCTCCTGGTTCTCGACCGAGCGTGCACCCACGGCAACATAGCTCAGCAGGTCAACGAGGTACTGGTAATTGGACGGATAGAGCATCTCGTCGGCGGTGAAGAAGCCCGTTTCCTTAATAACGCGCAGGTGCATATGGCGGATGGCCTTGACGCCTTCGAGCAGGTCGTCGGGAGCCTCGGGGTTGGGGTTGTGCAGAAGGCCCTTGTAGCCGGTGCCCTTGGTACGCGGCTTATTGGTGTAGACGCGCGGAATGATGATGAGCTTGTCCTTGACCTCCTCGGCGGTCTTGGCCAGTCGGTTCATGTATTCAAGTACCGAGTCCTCGCGGTCGGCAGAGCACGGGCCGATGATGAGCACCTTGCGTGCGTCCTCGCCGGTAAAGACTTTGGCGACCTCGGCGTCAAATGCCTGCTTTTTGGCGGTAAGCTCGGCAGAAAGCGGCATTTCCTCGCGGATCTCCATGGGGATCGGCAACTTGCGTTTGAATTCCATGGCCATAGGGGCCTCCTCAATCTATAGAAAGAGCAATAAGCGTATTGTCGAATGCTCGGCATTATCCGCTGTCGCACGCTAAAGTGCAAGTCCTTGTCACCCCGAAACCTAACAAATAGGGACAGGTTTATTTTGGCAGGTTTTATCTGGGCAAACGTCGGCGGATGCCGGGAGGGAGCTGCGCCACGCGGAACCCTAAGGCTGTTGCCGGTTCCCCAGGAAACACTCCGTGGGCAAAAAATGCCAAATATGAGTACGGTTGCCATCTTAGTAGCATATTGTCTTCGCAAAATAATAGACATAACAGCAAAATATGTTCATTAATACAAACACATATAAGTCCGCTATAGGGCTGTTTGATCAATTTAGGGACGCGTGTAAGCCGTGAAAACGGCATTTGGGACTGTTGTGGCTGTTGCTAAAAAGGTAACAGTACTCATAATTGCCATTTTTTGCACACAGAGCCTGGGAGGAGCTGTCAATCAGGTCCCAGGGGAGGCGGTTTGAGGGGCCGCAGAACAAAAAAGGGGGGCGCAGGTTGTCCTGCGCCCCCGTTCTCGGGCGTCATCCGCTCCCTGCGGCCGATTCTACGCCGCCTCGTCGAACTGCGAGTTATACAGGTCGGCGTAGAAGCCGCCCTGGGCGAGCAGCTCGTCGTGCGTGCCCTTTTCGACGATGTCGCCGTCGCGGATGACCAGGATGACGTCAGCGTTGCGGATCGTGGACAGGCGGTGCGCGATGACAAAGCTCGTGCGGCCCTGCATCAGCGCATCCATGGCGCGCTGGATGAGCTCCTCGGTGCGGGTATCGACGTTGGAGGTCGCCTCGTCCAGAATCAGCGCCGGACGGTCGGCCAAAATGGCGCGGGCGATGGTCACGAGCTGGCGCTGACCCTGCGACAGGTTAGTGCCCTCCTCGTTGATCATAAAGTCGTAGCCACCGGCGAGCGTATGGATAAAGTGGTCGCAGCGTGCGGCGCGTGCGGCGGCCTCGACCTCGGCGTCGGTCGCATCGGGGCGTCCGTAGCGGATGTTCTCGCGGATGGTGCCGTTAAACAGCCAGGTGTCCTGCAGCACCATGGCAAACTCGCCGCGCAGCGCCGCGCGGTCCCAGTCGCGCACGTCGACGCCCTCGACGCGCAGCGAACCGCCGTCCACGTCGTAAAAGCGCTGCAGCAGCTTAATGAGCGTGGTCTTGCCGGCGCCGGTGGGACCGACGATGGCGATGGTCTGGCCGGGCTGCGCCTCGCAGCTAAAGTCGTGGATGATGGTCTTGTCGGGCGTGTAGCCAAACTTCACATGGTCAAACTCCACGTGGCCGGGGCGCTTCTCGGGAATCTGCGCGTCGGCCTTCTGCTCCTCCTCGGGCGCGGCCAGGAACTCAAAGACGCGCTCGGTGGCAGCGGCCATCGACTGCATCGTGTTGCTTACGTTGCCCAGCTGCTGCACGGGTTGCGTAAAGTTGCGAACGTACTGGATAAAGCTCTGAATATCGCCAGGCGTGGCATTGCCGGTCAGCGCGAGCTGCGCACCCACCACGACGACGCCCACGTAGCCCATGTTGCCCACCAAGCTCATAAGCGGCATCATCAGGCCCGACAGGAACTGCGAGCGCCAGCCGCTAATAAAGAGACGGTCGTTCTCCTTGTCGAACTCCTCGATCGAGGCCTCGGCGCGGTCGAACACCTGAATGACGTTCTGGCCGGCAAAGTCTTCCTCGATGATGCCGTTGACGGTGCCCAGGACTTGCTGTTGCTCGCGGAAGTACGGCTGCGAGAAGTGGATCATTACGGTCAGGATAATCGCGGCTGCCGGCAGCGTGAGCACGGTGACGCCGGTGAGCGGCAGGCTGATCGACAGCATCATGACGAGCACGCCGATAATCTGCGTGACGGACGTAATAAGCTGCGTCACGCTCTGGTTGAGCGACTGACCCAGCGTGTCGACATCGTTGGTGATGCGGCTGAGTACGTCGCCCTTGCTGTGACCGTTAAAGTAGCTCATCGGCACGACGGCAATCTTGGCGGCGATCTCCTTGCGCATGCGGTAGCAGATCTTTTGCGTGACGCCGGTCATGAGCCAGCCCTGGATCAGACTGCAGGCAGAGCTTGCCAGGTACAGGCAGAGCAAAAAGCCGAGCGTCTTGGCGATCCAGGCAAAGTCGACATCGCCGGTACCATTGACCTTGGAGACCAGGCCTTCGAACAGTTTGGTCGTAACCTGGCCGAGCACCTTGGGTCCCACAATGTTAAAGATGACCGAGCACACGGCAAAGGCGACGGCGGCAAACACGGCAATCTTGTGCTGACCGATATAGCCGAGTAGCTGCCTCATGGTGCCCTTAAAGTCCTTGGCCTTTTCGCCGCGGCCCATGCCACCCATGCGGCCCATGGGACCGCGCCGGCGGGTGGGTTTGGGAATCTGAGTTTTGGTCTCGTCCGCCATTAGTGCTCGCCTCCTTCCATAACGGCTGCAATTTCTTCTTGGGTAAGCCCCAGCTCCTCGGCGGAAAGCTGCGACTGTGCGATCTCCAGGTACGCTGGGCAGCTGTGCAGCAGCTCCTCGTGCGTACCGGTGCCCACCACGTGACCGTCGTCGAGCACGATAATCTGGTCGGCGTGCATGATGGTCGCGATGCGCTGGGCCACGACCACGAGTGCGGCGTCGGTAACGTTTTTGGCCAGCTCCTCGCGCAGGCGCGCGTCGGTCTTGTAGTCGAGGGCGCTAAACGAGTCATCGAACACCACGACCTCGGGCTTTTTGGCCAACGCGCGGGCGATGGCCAGGCGCTGACGCTGACCGCCCGAAACATTGGAGCCGCCCTGGCTGATGGGGGAGTCGTAGCCGCCCTCGCGCTCGGCGATAAAGTCCTCGGCCTGTGCGATGCGCGCAGCCTGGTGCATGTCCTCGTCGCTTACCATGTCGCCGGCAAACTTGAGGTTGCTCTCGACGGTGCCCGAGAACAGGCGACCCTGCTGCGGGATGTAACCAATGCGTCGGCGCAGCTCGGAAAGGGTCATGTCACGCACGTCGATGCCGTCGAGCGAAATACTGCCACCCGTGACGTCGTACAGGCGCGGAATCAGCTGCACGAGCGTGGACTTGCCCGAGCCCGTGGAGCCAATGATGCCGAGCATCTGGCCGGCGTGCGTGGTGAAGTTTACGCCGCTAATGACGTCGGCACGGGCATCGGGATACTGGAAGCTCACGTCGCGGAAGGTGAGCTCGCCGCGCGGCGCGCTGGCTGCGGGCAGTTTGGGCGAGGCAGGGTCGTTGATGCTCGTGGGGCAGGTGATGACCTCTTCCACGCGCTCGGCGGCGACCTCGGCGCGGGGCAGAATGACCGAAACCATGGTGAGGATCATAAACGCCATGACGATCTGCATGGTGTAGGAGATAAACGCCATCATGTTGCCGACCTGCATCACGCCGTCCGAGACGCCCTGCGCGCCAAACCAGACGATAAGCACGGTGATGCAGTTCATGACGAGCATCATGAGCGGCATCATAAAGCTCATGGCTCGGTTGGTGTAGAGCTGCGTGGTCATCAGATCGAGCGAGGCCTTGTCAAAGCGCTCGAGCTCATGCTCCTCGCGGTTAAACGAGCGGATGGGCATAAGACCGTCGAGCAGCTCGCGGGCGGTAAGGTTCACGCGGTCCACAAAGCTCTGCATCTTTTTGAACTTTGGCATGGTGAGGCCCATGAGCACGCCGACGACGGCCGAGACCGCGATGATGGCCACGGCGATGGTCCACTCAAGGCCGGTGTGGTTGGCCAGGACGCGCATGACGGCGACGATGCCCATGACGGGGGCCATCAGGCACATGCGGATAAATAGGGTTGCGGCCATCTGGATCTGCTGAATGTCGTTGGTGCAGCGGGTGATGAGCGAGGCCTGGCTAAACTTGCCCACCTCGGCCGGCGAGAAGTGCATAACTTTGTTGAAGGTCTCGCGGCGCAGGTCGCGGGCGATGGAGCAGGCGGTGCGCGAAGCCACGGCGCCGGTCAGGATGGTGGCAACGAGCGACACCAGGCACAGGCCAAACATCGTGGTCGCCATGCGGCCCAGGTAGGCGTTCTGCACGTCGGCGGGGTCGATGCCCTGCGCCTTGTACTCGTCCTGCACATAGTTCACGGCGCGCTGAGTGACGATGGAGCCCGACATAGAGCCCATTTTGTCTGCCATTTCGTTGGCACCCTCGACGAGCTTGCTTTGGTCTACCAGACCGCCCTCGATGCCCAGACGCAGGCTCTTCATGGTGATCTTGCCGCCGTCGGCATCAATTTGCTTTTGCATGTTCTGCGCCGCTGCGGCCTTCTGCTGCATCTCGGCGAGCTGCTCGGGCGTCATCGCCGCCATCTGCTCGGGGGAGGGCATGGCCTGGGCGGTGCTGTTGTCTTGTTCGTTGGACGTGCCCATCATGTCGCCCATGGAGCCAGCGTCGATGCCCTGGTTGAGCGAAAGGACGACGGTCTCGGGCAGGCTCATAATGTCAGCAATCTTGCCGCCATCGGTGCGCTCTTCCTCGGTGCCCTTGTACGTCCGAATGCCGTTGTTGTCTGCCTTGCTAAACACGGCCTCTACCGCTTTGGCATCCTTGGCGCTCATAAAGAGCTCAAGGTCGTCGAGCGATTCGGCGCGAATGGTGTCGGGCACGGGTGAGGCGATGCCGCCTTGCTGCACACCCACGTCGACGATGTCGCTCATATAGGTAGGTAGCGCCAGGTCGGCATTGCAGCTGATTACGATAAGCACGATAGCCGTGAGTAGCGCCAGGATATGCTTTTTAAAGAGCTTGAGAATCCTCACTCGGCATCTCTCCTTTCTTGATTGCGATCGATAATTTCGTTGGCACGCCTTAGGAGGCGCACCATCTCTTGGGTATCTGTTTCGCCGAGCTGCTCGAGGAAGGCCGCGGTGCGTTTCTCGAATTCCCGACGTTTGATTTCGAGATCTTGTCGGCCTTTGTCGGTCACCGTGACGTGTACGCGACGACGGTCGGTCTTTGAGTGCTCGCGCTCGACCCAGCCCTTGGTTTCGAGGGCGCGCAGGATGTTAGCGATGCGGGCGCTCGAGACCCAGGCGCGATCAGCGAGTTCGCTCGGCGTGAGCGAACCGCCGGCGAGCATGAGAGCGCGCATGACAGCCATCTCGCCGCCGAGAGCTTTGTCCGCAAAGCGCGAAATGCGCTGATGCATGCTGCCAAACTCAGTTAAGAGCTGACGCCCAAGCTCATGGAAATCGGTATCTTCCACCGAAAACCCCTAACACTAGAAACTATTTTCGGTGAAAGATGATACCCTTGCACGCGTACCCTATGCGGTAGATTTTGGGACATGTCCCAAAAAATTACTTGGCCGCTAGGCAATATAAAGAGCGCATAAAGACTTAAAATCATTCAATTGCTGAAGCGTTTCAAAGAACTATTATGCACGCGGTTAGGCGAGGGGTTGTCACCACCATGACGACTGGGACTCATTTATCGCCACGTGCGATGCTCCAACTTCCCGCAAGGAGACACCTGAATCAAGGGGGTTGGAGTCATGGCATTTGACTTCACGGGCAAAACCGCGATCGTTACCGGCGGCACTCAGGGCATTGGCCTCGAGATCGCCAAGGGCATCGTCGCGGGCGGCGGACATGTCGCGCTCATCGCAAGGAACGCTGCTAAGGGCGAGGCCGCGGTGGCCGAGCTTGGCGAGGGCAACAAGTTCTATCAGCTCGATGTCGCCGATGCACCCAAGGCGCGCGAGACCGTCGAGCAGATTTTTACGGACCTGCCGCAAACCAATATCCTGATCAACTGCGCTGGCGTCATCAGCACCAAGAAGTTCGACGAGATCGATGACACCGAGTGGCGTCGCACCATCGACATCAACCTCAACGGTACCTTCACTATGATGAACGCCGTGTACCCGCACTTTAAGGCGGCCCATGCCGGCACTATCGTCAACGTGAGCTCTGTTGCTGGCAAGATCGGTGGTGGCCTGCTCGGCACCGCTGCCTACGCCAGCTCCAAGGCCGGTGTTAACGGTCTAACCAAGGCAGTCGCCAAGGAGGGCGGCAAGTTCGGCGTCCGCTGCAACGCTGTATGCCCGTCGCTCACCCTTACCGATATGACCTCGATTCTCTCTGACGAGAACTCTCAGCGCATCATCAACGGTATCCCCCTGGGCCGCGCCGCCCAGGCCAGCGAGCCTGCGCAGATGGTGCTGTTCTTCGCTTCCGACCTCGCCAGCTTCGTGAACGGCGAGATCGGCGACTGCGACGGCGGCATCGTCCTGGACGGGTAATACCCCACGACGATTATTCGGCGACGGCTCCTGCGACTCGGGACCGTCGCCTTCTTTCTGACATAGGCGCGTGCGGCTACGATTCGCATGCATCCAAAGGAGATATATATGAGTGAATCGACTGCGGTGGAGGCGCCGGCGGCAAAGGAGCCGTTCTTTAAGATGTCCTCCATCCCGGGTGCCAATATTTTGGTGCCGCTTTTGCTGGGCTGCCTGCTCAACACGCTATTCCCCGACCTATTCAAAACGCTCGGCAGCTTTACGCTTGGCATGACCCAGCAGGGTGCAGGCCCGCTCGTGGGCGCTTTTTTGCTTATCGTCGGTACGACGATTTCGTTTAAGAGCGCCCCTGCCGCCGCTGCCCGCGGTGCCATCATCATCGCCGTCAAGCAAATCGTGGTCGTTGCCGTGTCGCTGCTCATCCTTTATGTGTTCAACGACAACCTGTTTGGCATCTCTGCCATGGTGATGCTGGCGGCTTGCACCGGCGCCAACAACGCTATGTACGCTGGTCTGATGGGCACCATGGGCAATGAGGCCGAGCGCGGCGCTGTCGCAATCACCACGCTCGTTGTCGGCCCTCCGGTCACGATGATCGTGCTCGGCGCTGCCGGCCAGGCTCCGATTGGCTGGTCGCTCGTGGGTGCCATCCTGCCGATCGTCGTCGGCATTATTCTGGGCAACCTCTTCCCCAGCTTTAAGAAGATGATGGCGCCGGCACTTTCCGCCGTCATCGTGCTCGTCTTCTTTGCCATGGGCTCGACCATGACCTTTGGCCAGCTCATTAATGGCGGTCTTCCCGGTATTCTGCTCGGCGTGATCTGCTCGGTGGTCTTTGCAATTCCCGTCATCGCGGTCGATAAGCTCACGGGCGGCACGGGTGTCGCAGGTGCGGCCATTTCGAGCTGCGCCGGAGCCAATGTGGCCACGCCTGCTGCCATGGCAAGCGTCAACGGGGCCATGTACGGTGGCGCTGTGCTCGCGACGGCTACGGCACAGGTTGCTGCCTGCGCAATCGTGACGGCTATTTTGACCCCGCTGGTCACCAGTTGGTGCTACAAGCATTTTGAGGGCCAGGGCAACGGCAAGGCAGCAACCGACAAGGCCGCCTCAGTCGCCTAATGCCAAACGGCAATCAAAGCTAAATAACTAGCCACGCCATAGGGCGGCCCCGGGGGAAATCCCGTGGCCGCCCTTCAGTTTCTGAAGGGTCTCTGGGGTACTTTACCCTGATAAAGCTGACATAACAGCTAGAGTGAACGTCGTACAAAGGCAAGGAAAAATACCAAAGAAATCGGTGAACGGTAGTTGTTCGCGCTCGCATTTCCTGCGGATTTGTTAAAAACGCCCTAATGGTATAAAAAAAGAAACATATAACAGCCCTGATGAAGGGGGTGGCTATGTTATCCTTCTCAAACGGGTGAAATCTTGGGTTTTGGGTTGCAGTTCCAAGGTGGACAAACGTTTTTCTCTGCACCAACGTGTGGTGAAGAACGGAAGAAGCCGGTAGTGCAAGCCGATAATTCAAGAATTCAATAAGCAGCGGTGTGAGAGAGCGCCGCATTACACGTAACTAGGAGCGTGGTTACACAATGCAGGAGGCATGGGAAGGCTTCAAGGAAGGCATCTGGACGGGAGAGGTTGACGTCCGAGACTTCATCCAGAAGAACTACACCCCCTACGAGGGCGACGAGTCGTTCCTCGCCGGCCCGACCGAGCGTACCAAGGAGCTGTGGGGCGAGGTTCTCGACCTGCTGCTTAAGGAGCGTGAGCAGGGCGGTGTCCTCGATATGGACACCAAGACCGTCACGGGTATCGTGAGCCACCCCGCTGGCTACATCGATAACGCCCACCGCGAGAAGGAGACCATCGTCGGCCTCCAGACCGACAAGCCGCTCAAGCGCGCTCTGCACGTCAACGGTGGTATCCGCATCGCTTGCCAGGCTGCCAGCCAGCACGGCTATAAGGTCGACGAGAACGTTGTCGAGCGCTACACCTTCGAGCGCAAGACCCACAACGCCGGCGTCTTCGATGTTTACACCCCCGAGATGCGTGCTTGCCGCTCGGCTCACATCATCACCGGTCTGCCCGATGGCTATGGCCGCGGCCGCATCATCGGCGACTACCGTCGTGTTGCCCTGTACGGCGTCGACTACCTGATCAAGGACAAGGAGGCCCAGAAGGCTTCCACCCCGACGGTTATGACCGCCGACAACATCCGCGATCGCGAGGAGCTGCAGGAGCAGATCCGCGCCCTCGGCGAGCTCAAGATGATGGCCGAGACCTATGGTTTCGACATTTCCAACCCTGCTACCAACACGCAGGAGGCCATCCAGTGGATGTACTTCGCCTACCTCGCTTCCGTCAAGGAGCAGAACGGCGCCGCTATGTCCATCGGTCGTACCTCTACGTTCATCGACATCTACGCTGAGCGCGACCTTGCCAACGGTACCTTCACCGAGGAGCAGATCCAGGAGTTCGTGGATCACTTCATCATGAAGCTCCGCATGGTCAAGTTTGCCCGTACCCCCGAGTACCAGGCCCTGTTTACCGGCGATCCGCAGTGGGTCACCGAGTCCATCGGCGGCATGGGTGTTGACGGCCGTACGCTCGTTACCAAGATGAGCTACCGCTACCTGCACACGCTCGAGAACATGGGCACCAGCCCCGAGCCCAACATGACCGTTCTGTGGTCGACCCGTCTGCCCGAGAACTTCAAGAAGTTCTGCGCCAAGACTTCTGTCGCCAGCTCCTCGATCCAGTACGAGAACGACGACCTCATGCGCGTTTACCACGGCGACGACTACGGCATCGCCTGCTGCGTGTCCTCCATGCGCATTGGCAAGGAGATGCAGTTCTTCGGCGCCCGCGCCAACCTGGCCAAGTGCCTGCTGTACGCACTCAACGGCGGTGTTGACGAGGTCTCCAAGAAGCAGGTCGGCCCCAAGTATCGCGCCGTCGAGGGCGATACGCTCGATTACGACGACGTTGTGGCCAAGTACAACGATATGATGAAGTGGCTCGCTGGCGTGTACGTCAACTCGCTGAACATCATTCACTACATGCACGACAAGTACTGCTACGAGCGCATCCAGATGGCTCTGCATGACAAGCACGTGCACCGCTGGTTCGCTACGGGTATCGCTGGCCTTTCCGTCGTGGCTGACTCCCTGTCCGCCATCAAGTACGCCAAGGTCCACCCCGTCCGTGACGAGAACGGCATCATCGTCGACTTCGAGACCGAGGGCGAGTTCCCCAAGTACGGCAACGACGACGACCGCGTCGACCAGATCGCTCACGACGTTGTGCACCAGTTCATGGAGTACATCCGCATGAACGACACCTACCGCAACTCCGTGCCCACGACCTCGGTTCTGACCATTACCTCCAACGTCGTGTACGGTAAGAAGACCGGCTCCACGCCCGACGGCCGCAAGGCTGGCCAGCCGTTCGCCCCGGGTGCTAACCCCATGCACAAGCGCGATAGCCACGGCGCCATCGCTTCGCTGTCTTCGGTTTCCAAGCTCCCGTTCCGCGATGCTCAGGACGGCATCTCCAACACCTTCTCCATCATCCCGAGTGCGCTCGGCAAGGAGGACCAGGTGTTCTTTGGCGATATCGACCTTGATCAGCTGGGCGAGTAACTATTGTTAGTGCTATACTAACAATAACGATTACTGATTAGCGTGCCGGTTTCGGCCGGCGCCTATTAATCGAAGGAGACACATTATGAAGGTTTCTGAAGTTTCCGAGACTCAGGCCGATAACTTGGTCCACATGCTCGACGCTTACGCCGAGAAGGGTGGCCACCACCTGAACATCAACGTCTTCAACCGTGAGACGCTGCTCGACGCTCAGGCTCACCCCGAGAAGTACCCGCAGCTGACCATTCGCGTTTCCGGCTACGCCGTGAACTTCCACACGCTCACCAAGGAGCAGCAGGACGAGGTCATTTCGCGTACCTTCCACGACAAGTTCTAAAGGGACTCAACTCCCACCGGAGACCCGGTAAGGCCTACGCACTTTGCCTCTCAAACGTCCTCGCCGCTTCGCGGCTGCGGAATGTTTGCGAGGCAAAGTGCTCCCGGCCTTGCCGGGTCTCCTGCGTTGTCGCCCTTTAGGGAACTACGCTAAATCAAAATTGGTGTCCTCGGACATGCAAGAAGCCCTCGCTGCGCAGTTCGTGCGGCGAGGGCTTCTTGCGTCCTGACGCTCCTATTTGGCAAGGTGTTTT
>NZ_QSFY01000029.1:0-3189 GCF_003467965.1 Collinsella sp. AM42-18AC | reverse complement strand
GTCCAAGTTTCGGGGCGCAGTTCACTGTCCCCTTTATGGTGGTTTTGATGGTGGTTATTTGGCTCCTTGCATGACTTCGTCGAGGGTAACGTTGACGGCGTGCTGTGTCGGGACCCAGTCGACCTTCAGGAACAGCGCGGCCACCGTGATGGGGATATAGCTGAACATAAAGATCGGGAAGGTAAACAGGTTAGTCACCAGACGCCACTTTTGCGCGCAGTGAATGTGCTTGTACTCAAAGATAGTCGTAAGCAGCGCCAGGATAAAGAAGGTCTGATACATCATGGCAAAGGTCATAATGAGCGAAGCAGCGCACGCCTGCATCTCGACCTCGGTGGCCAGGAAGCCGTGCGAAAGACCGCCCACAATCAGGAACGTGGCATTAGCGAGCATCGAGATCAACGATAGCAGCATACCCGGAGCGATGGTCATAAACATGTCATATGCGGCAAAGCGATGATAGCGGAACGTCGATTTGACAAGATGCTTGCCGTAGGTAAAAAAGACCTGGTAGAAGCCCTTGGTCCAACGCATGCGCTGTTTCCAGGACGCCTTAAACGTCACCGGCTGCTCGTCAAAGAACTCCGCCGGCGCATAGCCAATGCGAATGCCGTGAATGGCGCAGAACGTAGTGAACTGGATGTCCTCGGTCAGCGTGTGGAACTGCCAGCCGTGCATGCCCTCGATCACGCTGGCAGAAATGAGATAGCCAGAACCCGAAACAGCGCAAGAAGTCTTGCAGATGTTGCGAGCGTTGTTAAGAAAGCGCGCCTCTCGCAGATACCACGTAGCATTAGCCGCCGAGATCCACGAGCTGCCAAAGTTCTTGGAGTTACGATAGCTCGTGACCACATGGAAGCCCTGGTCAAAAGCATCGTTCATCTTGGACACGTAATCGCGGGCGATGACGTTATCGGCATCGAAGATAAAGTAGCCTTCGAAGGTGTCGGGATACTCGTTAAGGATGCGGTCGAAGCCAAAATCCATGACCCAGCTCTTACCCTTGCGGGCCAGGTCGTTGCGTTCATAGACAATGGCGCCCGCCTCGCGCGCAAGCTGCGCCGTGTTGTCGGTGCAGGCATCGGCGACCACGAAGACCTCGATGAGCTCGGAAGGATAATCCTGATCCTTGATGGAGCGAACGAGGTTGGCGATCACGGCTTCCTCGTTATGCGCCGCGATAAAGAAAGCATACCGGTGGAGCTTTTTGGCCTTGGGAGGTGCGACCTCACCGCGCAGGGCGCCAATGACAAAGAAGACCACCTGGTACAAAAAGCAGACCGTGAGCAGCGTAACCACAATCTGGTTAAAGATCACGATGGGCGTGTTGGTTTGTAAAAAGGCGAGCATGCAGGCTCCCAGGAACGCGTTACGTAAACAACCGTATATCTTACCGCAGGCTAGGGGCGTTCAAGAAACCACCTAATACTAACTAGGCTTCGAGAAGACCGAGCTGAGGAACGATCTCGTCGCCGGCAGCGGTGCGGCCAAGCGAACGCGGAGCCAGATCGTCGAGAACCGCAGCGAGATCCCACGGCAGCTCGTCGCGGCACTCAATGCGCTCCCCCGTCACGGGATGGTCGAACGCCACGCGCCAGGAATGCAGGAACTGCCTGGTCAGGCCCCGATCGGCGCGCGCATCGCACTTGCCGTAGAGTGGATCGCCCACGCAGGCATGGCTGATATGGCGCATATGCACGCGAATCTGATGTGTGCGGCCGGTAAACAGGTGGCACTCGACGAGCGTATAACCGTCGTCAAAACGCGTGGAATCGAAGCGCTCGAGGACCTTAAAGGTCGTAATGGCCTGACGGGCAAAGGGATCGTCCGAAACCGCCATCTTGACGCGGTCACGCGTGGAACGGGCGATACCGGTGTTGATGGTACCCTCGTCCATGGCAATGTGGCCGTGGACGAGCGTAATGTAGCGGCGGTCGAGCGTTCGCGTGCGGATGAGATTCTGGAGCGCGCGCTGGGTGTCGTCGTCCTTGGCCGCAAGCATGAGACCCGAGGTATCACGATCCAAACGATGCACGATACCGGGGCGGTCCTCGCCCTGCACGGTGCCCAGATGGTCGATACCGCAGTGATAGACCAGGGCATTCGCGAGCGTACCGCTCTCATGACCATGCGCCGGATGGCACACCAGGCCGCGCTGCTTGGAGAGCACGATGAGATAGTCGTCCTCGTAGCGGATATCGAGGGGAATGGCCTCAGGAATCACGTCAGTCGGATCGTGAGGCTCGGGCAGGTCGACAGAGATGCGGTCACCGGCGCGTACGGCATACTTTTTTGACAGACAGGTCTCGCCGTTCACGATTACGGCACCGCCCTCAATCAGATGCGCGCAGGCAGAGCGCGTAGGGCAGCCGTCATTGGCGCCCAGATAGGCGTCAAGACGCTGACCAGCGGAATCGTCGGCAACAAGAATATGGATGTCGGCCATTAACGCTCATTCCTTTCGCGAATCTTGCGGGCACGCTCCCCACGCTGCTTGGCATTGCGCTTGGCGCGGGCCTCGTCACGGGCGTTAAGCTCGGCGGTCGCATCGACCTCACGGGCGGCGGGGCTCAAAAACATGTAGCCGAAGAGGGCAAGCACCACACCGACCGTAATGCCGACATCGGCCACATTGAAGACGGGGAAGCCGATGAAGGTGGTGGCGATAAAATCGGTCACAAAGCCAAAAGCCAGACGGTCGATCGCATTGCCAATGGCGCCGCCCACGACCATAGCCATGCCCACAACCTCAAAGCGAGCAAGCTGGGGCGCGCGAAGCAAGTACACCGCGATCGCAACGATAACGACAAACGCCAGCACGGCAAACGCGAGGCCATGTCCCTCGCCCATGCTAAAGGCAGCACCGATGTTACGCACGAAAAGGAAGTCGATCACACCGGGGATAACAGTCACATGCAGAGCATCGCCAACGGCACGAACCGCAAGCTTGGTCAGCTGGTCAACAAGCAGCACGGCCAACGCCACGCTACCAGCAACACCCAACCGCCAACGCAAAGGCGGCGTCATATCCGCAGAACGACCCAAAGAAATCCCCTACCCTCAAAGCTCAAATAACGTTAAGTGCAATTAACCATCTTATATTGCCACACGCAGAGCGCACGACACATTCGCTAACGTCAGATAAATAACCAGCATCAAAACCACCCCTAAAAGGGGTGGTTTGCTCTT
>NZ_QSFY01000028.1:0-4198 GCF_003467965.1 Collinsella sp. AM42-18AC | reverse complement strand
TCTTCAATACAGACAATATCAGTGCGGAATGTTTTGGAAAGTAACCCAAAGCGGCCCGGCGGGGTCCTGTGTAGTCACCCTTTAGGCGGAACTCTCCTAATGGGTTGAGCGTTCTGGATTCTTGCTTGCTACCGTTTATCGCGTATAGCTACCGTTTGCGGAATAAGTAACACTCCTTAATAAACCGTGTAGAATCTCAGATAAGCACGGAGCTTTCCAGGGAGACGCTGTCCTTTGTTATGTGCAAAGGGCGGCGTCTCTTTGGCGCTTGGACGCCGTTGTGCAACAGTGCGGCGGCGCGTGCCATGTATTGAAAAGCCAATGTCGAGATGGGTCGTGATGATAATGGGCAAGTACGTAATCGTGGTTGAATCTGGTTCGGATGTAACGCCAGAGCTTTGCGAGCGCTACGGCATCGTGCGTGTGCCCATGCATGTCACGATTGGTGACGAGACTGTCGAGGACGGCTCGATCGATCCGCTCGAGATTTATTCGCGCTGCAACGAGTTTGGCGTGATGCCCAAGACCAGCGGCTGTGCGCCGGCAGATTTCTCCCGCGTGTACGACCGCATCCATGCCGAACAGCCCGACGCGACCATTTTGCATCTTGCATATTCCGAGGCCACGACCTGTTCGCATCAGTCCTCGAAGATCGCCGCCCAGGGGCGCGATTACGTCTACTCCATGGATACGCGCTTTGTCTCGGTAGGCCAGTCGCTCGTTGTCGTCGAGACCGCCAAATACATCGAGGCTCACCCCGATGCCACCGTTGACGAAATCTTTGCATTTACGAACTCAGTCATGGACCGCGTGCTGTTGGGCTTTGTTCCTACCGACCTTGCCTTCCTTAAGGCGGGTGGTCGCTTGTCCAACGTCGCGTTCCTAGGCGCCCATTTGCTCAAGATTAAGCCCTGTATCGAGGTGACGGGTGGCAAGTTCGTGGCCACCAAGAAGTTCCGCGGCTCTATGCTCAAGTGCGCCCGCGCCTTTATCGATCACATGGTTGAGAAGGGCGAGATCGACTATTCGCACATTGGCTTGGCGTATTCGGTGGGCCTTTCCGAGGAGCTGCGCGACGATATGGAAGTCTATGCGCACGACCTGGGCTTTAAGGACGTTACCTGGACTCAGGTCGGCGGCGTCATCTCGAGCCACTGCGGCCCGACCGCCTTTGGCGCGGTGCTTACGCTTAAGGCGTAGGGCCTGGCGTCTATCGATTTCTATTGCTTCGGCGGCGAGCGGGTTGTGACAACCTTCCCGCCGCTTTTGCGTGGAGTCAAATAGGACGATCTAATTGACCGCTAAACCGTTTCGCCATCAGGCGTATGGGCTAGAATGGCTCTGGCATTTTAATTGACAAAAACCAAAGAGAGGCAAGGTTGCGGGAATGGCTGAGATGACGCTTGAGGGTGTGGATGCTCATCCCGAGGACTCTGCGTATGCCCTGGGTCGCGTGCATTCGATCGAGACGATGGGAACGGTCGACGGACCCGGCATCCGCTTTGTGGTGTTTGTTCAGGGCTGTCCCATGCGCTGCGCGTATTGCCACAATCCCGATACCTGGTCTGTTAACGGCGGCACGATGGTGACCGTCGAGCACCTGATGGACGAGTTCCAGAGTAACCATGAGTTTTACCGTAGCGGCGGCATTACCGTTTCGGGTGGCGAACCGCTCCTGCAGCCCGAGTTTTTGGCCGACCTGTTCCGCGTGATGCACAACAACCCCGATGGCCGCGTGCATACCTGCCTAGACAGCTGCGGATATGCGTTTGACCCCAACCACCCCGAGAAGTTCGACGCTGTGCTCAACGAGACCGATATGGTGCTGCTCGACATCAAGCATGCCGATCCGGTTGAGCATAAAAAGCTGACCGGTTGCGATCCTGCGCGCATCCTGGCGTTTGGCGATGAGCTTGCCCGTCGCAAGATTAAGGTTGTTATTCGCCACGTGGTGGTGCCGGGTATCACCGATACGGCGGAGGAATGCGAGAAGCTCGGTCGCCTGATCGCTCCATGGCACAACGTGGTGGGCCTGGAAATGCTGCCGTATCACACGATGGGTGTCGTCAAGTACGAGCAACTGGGTATTCCCTATAAGCTCGAGGGCGTGCCCCAGATGGATACCGCGCGCATGCCCGAGCTGCGCAACGCCGTCATGGCCGGCATGAAAAAGCGCCGTGCCGAACTCAAAAACGCTATCGGCTAGCAGGGCACTCATTGGGGACAGACTTAAATGAGTGCCCCCGGGCACCTAGTTGATTGCTAGGGAGCCCCGTCAAGTTGCGGTGGAATAGTTCTTGTTTTTCGGCTTATGCCGCCCAAACAGGAACTATTTCACCGCAACTGCGTTTTGGGCAAAGATGCGCAACGGAATCGGTGTTTTTGCATAGAAACGCCTGTTTATTGTTTAGAGACACCTTAAACGCGACTGAATATCTTTGGAAAGAAATGCCTGCTATCGACATCGATGGCCGTACCTATGTCATGAGCGCCATGACATCGATGCCGTGGAGCGACCACTCGAGCGAGGTTGCGGCCGCGATTGCAAAGGCGCTGTTTGATACGCGAGCTGCGCTGGCTTAGCGTGTTCGTTTGGCGAGGTCAAACAAAATGCTGGTACCATACCGTGGTTGAGAATTTCGTATAGGTTTGGGGAATGGTATGGCTACCATCGCGATTATCGGTGCGCTCGAAAAAGAGATCATGCAGATTAAGGAAGAGCTGAGCGACGTTTGCGAGGCGCGGGAGGCAGGCTTGACCGTTGTGAGCGGTGAGCTCGACGGTCTGACAGTTGTTGCCACAACGGCGGGCATGGGCACGGTGAACGCCGCTGCTGCAACACAGCACCTCATTAGCAAGTATGCTCCGCAGGCTGTTGTGTTTTCGGGCATTGCGGGCGGTTTGAACCCCAAGCTCCATATCGACGACGTGGTCATTGGTAAACGCCTACGCTATCTGGATACCGATACCGCGCTTATCGCCGAGTCCGCACCGGGGCTCGAGGAGTTTGGCTCGACACCCGCGCTGGTCGATATTGCCGTCGACGTGCTTGCTGAGCGTGGGTTCGTTGACGCTTCAACAAATGCAGTCGCTTCGAACGAGGGCACCAAACAGTTCCTGGTCGGCACGATTGCCACGGGTAACCGCTTTGTGACGGGCGCCGCCATGCGCAACGACGCTATCGAGGCGACGCATGCCGATTGTGTCGGCATGGAGGGCGCGGCAATTGCCCATGTCGCAACCAAAAATGGTGTCGATTGCCTGGTGTTGCGCGCTATCAGCGATAATTGTGACGAGGCGTACGATGCAATTTGCGACCGAGAGTTCGATCTGTTCGAGTATGCGCGTGTCGCAAGTGATATCACGCTCGATATCGTCCGCCGCATTGCCGCCGCGCAATAGCGCGCTCTTTTGTAAGAACCTACGACCAAGGAGTGTCCATGGCCGATTCCATTAACTACCAGCTTGCCAAGTTCGTCGCCAGCTACGGCAAGGTTTCGCAGATTCCCGAGTCCACCTGCCCCGAGGTGAGCTTTGTCGGCCGCTCCAACGTGGGCAAGTCGTCGATTATGAACAAGCTCTTTGGCCGCAAGAACCTGGTCAAGGTTTCCAGTACGCCGGGCAAGACGAGCAACATCAACTTCTTTGAGGCCGACGACGTGCACTTCGTCGACCTGCCGGGCTATGGTTTCGCCCGTCGTTCTAAGGCCGAGCGTGACCGCTGGGCCGAGCTTATCGGCGACTTCTTCGACTCCGAGCGCAGCTTTAACTTGGTCGTCTCGCTGGTGGACATTCGTCACGACCCTAGCAAGCTCGACCACGACATGATCGACTACCTACAGGGCAACGAGTTCAACTTTATCGTCTGCCTCACCAAAGCCGACAAGCTCAGCCGCACCCAGCAGGCCCGCCAGGCAGCAGCCATCAAAAAGCAGCTCAACGTCCCGGCCGAAAACGTGATCATCACAAGCTCCCAGACCGGCACCGGCATCGACGAACTCAAAAAGCGCATCGCCGAGGCCTGCCTCTAGTAAGGGTCCCATCCCAGTAAGGGCCCCCACCAATAAAAAGCCAAACCATCAGCCCGGCGCCCCTTCAAAGCGTGGGTTCCTATAGACATCGTCGACCACGTTGCTGTAGGGCCGCCCAAGGGTATCCCCTTAAAAACATTCCGCACTGATATTGTCTGTATTGAAGA
>NZ_QSFY01000027.1:0-4577 GCF_003467965.1 Collinsella sp. AM42-18AC | reverse complement strand
TGCGCGCCCCGCACAGGCTAAAGCCTTTAATAAAAGAAAGCGGCATTCCGAAAAACGGAATGCCGCTTTTATTCAGCGGAGCAAATGGGCCGAAGGCGCCCAGGTTCTCCCTATAACTAAAATGCCGAGTTACCGTGCCTTAAAGGGCATTCGCGCAGCGCTTGCAGATGTGGGCGTGACCGTTGTACTCGCCGACGGTGCTGCGATAGTTCCAGCAACGATCGCAGCACTCGCCCTCGGCTGCCTCGATGGCAACGGAGAGTTCCTCGCCCTGGGTCAGCTCAACATCGGAGACGATGTAGAACTCGGCCAGGTCGACGGCCTTATCACCGGTCAGCAGCGCATACATCTCGGCGGGAACGACCGCCTTGACGCGGACCTGTTGGCTCTTAGTGAAGGTTCCGGCGGAGCGGGCATCCTCAAGGGCCTTGGTCACGGCGCTACGGAGCTCGAGTGAAGCCTCGAGCACGCCCTCAAACTCATTGGCCTCGTCGACCGTAATGGGCGACTTATACCAATCGAGCAGCGCGGCGTACTTCTGGTGATCGACGCAGCCGGCGGGCGCATAGGCCATGGCCTCGTCGACCGTGTAGGACAGGATCGGCTGCAGGTCGCGCATGAGCATCGAGAAGAGCTCGGCAAGCACGGTCTGGGCGCTGCGGCGCTCGAGCGAGCCGGGCTTCTCGCAGTACAGGCGGTCCTTCAGGGCGTCGAGATACACGTTGGAAAGCTCGGTCACCACGAAGTCGTAGAGTGCACGGTAGGCACGCGGGAACTCGTAGCTGGCGTAGGCGTCGTCAACCTCGGCCTGGACCTGGGTCAGGCGGGCAACCATGAGCTTGTCGAGTGGCAGCAGGTCGGCAAAGGCAACGCCGTCGGTCTCGGGCTCAAACTGACCCTCGAGCTCGGAGAGCAGGAAGCGCAGCGTGTTGCGGAAACGACGGTAGGCATCGGACGTACGGGCGAGAATCTCGTGGTCGATGGACACGTCGGAGCTGGTATCGACGGATGCAACCCACAGGCGGATGATGTCGGCGCCCATCTCGTCGCAGACCTTGTTGGGGTCGATGACGTTGCCGAGCGACTTGGACATCTTGCGGCCCTGTCCGTCGAGCGTGAAGCCCTGCGAGACGACCGCCTTGTACGGAGCATGGCCGTTGGCGCCCACCGAGGTGAGCAGCGAGCTCTGGAACCAACCGCGGTGCTGGTCGGAGCCCTCGAGGTACACATCCGCCGGATACTCCAGCTCGGGACGGTACTCGCAGACGGCCTTCCAGGAGACGCCGGAATCCCACCACACGTCGAGGATGTCCTTATCGGCCTTGAGGTGATGGCCGCCGCACTTGGGGCAGACGCAGGCCTCGCCCAGGTAGCTCTCGGGAGCGTCGGTGAACCAGGCGTCGGAGCCCTTCTCGTGGAAGAGTTTGATGACGGCGTCGAGCGTAGCGTCGTTCATGACCTTCTCGCCGCAGTCGGCGCAGGTGTAGCTGGGGATAGGCACGCCCCAGTTGCGCTGACGGCTGATGCACCAGTCGGGACGCTGCTCGACCATGGCACCGATGCGGTTGGCCGCGTGGGCCGGATACCACTTGACGTTCTCACGGACCTCCTTGCCAGCCTGCTCGCGCAAATCGGTCTTGTCCATCGAGACAAACCACTGGTCGGTAGCACGAAAGAGCACCGGGTGCTTGCAGCGCCAGCAGTGCGGATAGCTGTGCGTGATCTTCTTCTCGAGGACCAGGGTGCCGCGCTCGCGCAGGAACTCGATGATGTGCGGATTGGCCTCGTCAGTATCCATGCCGCTAAAGGGACCGCCGGTGCCAAACTCCTCACCGGTGTAGAACTTGCCGTCGTCATCGACCGGCATGCAGATGTCGGTGATGCCCTCCTTGAGGCAGGCAAAGTAGTCGTCGACGCCGTGGCCGGGCGAGTTATGAACGATACCGGTACCGTCATCGACACCGACGTAATCGGCCAGCAGCGCCACGCCCTCAACGCCGTCAAAGATCGGCTGCTTGTAGTGGATGTGGTGGAAGGTCTCGGCGGGAACCACATAGGGCTTGCCGTCGACCATGACCGGGGTGTACTCCCAGCCAAACTCCTCGCAGCACTTGGGGGCTAGGTCCTCGAGCATGACCTCGGCACGGCCATCGTGCTCAACGGCGACATAGGCAGCGCCGGGCTTAAGGGAGACTGCCTGGTCGGAAGGGATGGTCCACGGCGTAGTCGTCCAGATGATAAAGTCGACCGGGCCATCGAAGCTCTCGAGGCCGACGGGCTTGGAAGTCATCTCAAAGCGTACGAAGATGGAAGGGCTCGTCTCGTCGGAGTATTCGATCTCGGCCTCGGCCAGCGCGGTATGGCAGTGCTTGCACCAGTGAACCGGCTTGTGGCCGCGATAGATCATGCCCTTGTCGAACATGGCCTTAAAGACCTCGATGTCGGCAGCGTCATGCTGGTGATAGAGCGTCAGGTAGGGGTTATCCCAGTCGCCGAGCACGCCCAGACGACGGAAGCCGGCCTTCTGCAGCTCGATGTTCTCGACAGCGAACTTGTTGCAGAGCTCACGAATCTTGGCCGTGGGGGTCTGGTTGAACTTCTCGGTGCCAAGCTTCTCCTCGACCTTGTGCTCGATCGGCTGGCCGTGGCAGTCCCAACCGGGGACGTAGGGAACCTCATAGCCCTGCATCATCCAGTAGCGGTTGATCATGTCCTTGGAGATCTTGTTCATGGCGTGGCCGATGTGGATCGGACCGTTGGCATACGGAGGGCCGTCGTGCAGCACGAACTTCTTGTGACCCTCGTTCTTCTTCAGAACTTGCTCGTAGACCTTGTTGTCCTGCCAGTCCTTGAGTCGCTTGGGCTCGGACTTGGAAAGACCGGCACGCATGGGAAAACCGGTTTTGGGCAGATTCATCGTCTGCTTGTACTCGTTTGCCACGGTACCCCTTTCATGTCGTGGGCGCGCACGCCCGTTGGGCACCAAAAAAAGCGCCCGTCCCTGCAAGCTGGGACGAAGCGCCACAAAACGGGCCGTGTGCCCGCAAAAGCTCTTCGCTTAACCACCCAGCTTAGATGCCCTCACCCGCATTACAGCGCGCTCGCATCCGTTACTCGGCTGGCCTGTATCGACGACCATCTCGGCGATGTCTACTAAGACGTGCCTGTACGGCGCGTCCGTTGGGACCGCAGCTCCGGGGTGATTTTCATCGGTCGCATGCACGGGTTCTCAGCGCTCCCCGTTCTCTGTAGCACACGGACGGCCGACTACTCGTCCCCATCAACGCTTATGCGCTGTATGGTAGCACGGTCAACGCCGGTGAAAAACCCTCAACATCGGTTTCATACTTTAGTAATTTCTCGCGGTCGCAAGCACTCACTTGGAGCAAAATACCTGAAAGCACTTTATCTAACGAAAGAAGGCTGCTATGCGCACGATTGGAATGAGCGACTACACCGTCGGCGAGGACTGCTTTGACGAGCTGCCCGGCGCGCTGGACGAGTACGGAGCGGCCAAGGTCGCGATTATCGGCGGTAAACGAGCACTGGCCGCGGCGCTTCCCAGTATCGAAGCGGCACTGGAGGGCACCGACATCGAGATACTGGAGACACGCGTCTACGGCACCAACAGCACGCGTGCCAATATCGCCAAGCTTGTTAACTCCCCCGCCTGCCGAGAGGCCGATGTGCTCATCGCATGCGGCGGCGGCAAAGCGCTCGACACCGTCAAGACGGCGGCCATCGAGCTCAAGAAGATCGTCTTTACGGTACCGACGATCTGCTCCAACTGCTCGGCCGCGACCGCCATTGCCGTTGTCTACAACGACGACGGCTCGCTCGAGGGCTATTCGTACCCCAACCGCCCCGCGCACATCTTCATCAACCCCAAGATCATCGCCGAGGCTCCGGCGGAGTACTTCTGGGCGGGCGTGGGCGATGCCCTGTCCAAGCAGCCCGAGGTCGAGTACGCCACGAGCGCCGGCAACCTGGAGCACACCGCAGGTCTTGGCCTGGCGCTCGCACACACCTGCTCCGAGCCGCTGTTTACCTATGGCGTGCAGGGTCTTGAGGACGTTCGCCAGAACCTGTCGACCGAAGCCGTCAAGCAGATCGCGCTCGATATCGTGGTCAACACGGGCTACGTCTCCAACCTGACCAACCAAAACGATTACTACTACAACTCGAGCGTGGCGCATGCGTTCTACAACGCCACCTGCAGCATTCCGCGCGAGGGCACCTACCTGCACGGCGAGGTCGTGAGCCTGGGCGTGCTCGTGCTTTTTGCCTACACGGGCGACACCGAGAACCTTGAGCGCTACGCCGCCTTTAACAAGCAGATGGGGCTGCCCGTAACGCTTGAGCAGGTCGGGCTTTCCGTGGCCGATATCCCCGCCCTGTGTGAATACGCGCACGCCACCAACGAATGGAAGCAGGGAAACCCCGAGCCCTTCACCGACGAAAAGTTCGCCGCCGCCATCAAGGCCGCCAACGCCTACGGCCACACGCTCTAGGCCCAGCCCAAAACCACCACAAAGGGGACAGGTGAACTGCCTCCCATTTCTTGGACATCGGGAAAT
>NZ_QSFY01000026.1:4388-6592 GCF_003467965.1 Collinsella sp. AM42-18AC | reverse complement strand
AGCACCAGGCGGCCGAGCATGGCGAAGCCCATGGCAGGCAGGATGTTGGCGGCAACGCCAAAGCCAGCAAGGACAAAGGGCGGGATGAAGTCGAGCATGCCCTGGATGGCGTCAGCACCCAGATAGAACGACAGCGAGCACAGCAGGAACGCCATGATGATACCGGTCAAACCGATCAGGAAGTGCATCGCATAGACACCCTTAAGGTTGCCCTGGCCGGAGAAGACATCAGCGCGGTCAACCAGGATCGGCAGGGCGGCGTTGAGGATGTTCTTGATGGCAAGGCACAGCGTGGCGATGGGCATGGCAAGCGCGATGGCTGCCTCGGTGCTCTGGCCCAGCTGGATAGCGAAGGCGCAGGCGAGCACGCCGCCGATCGTCTCATCAGGCGGCACGTAGGCGCCGATGGAGATCGAGCCCATGAACAGCAGCTCCAGGCTGGCGCCGATCGCGAGGCCGGACTGCAGGTCCCCCAGCACCAGGCCCACGAGCGGGCACAGGACGATGGGGCGGAACGCATAGAGCGTACCGAGCTGGAAGTCGAACTTACCAAATGCGGCGATAAGTCCGATGAGGATTGCTTGGGTAAGCATATATCCCCCTTTCCTAATAGGAAACTACGAAGAGCTCAGACTCTTCGAAATTGAACGCCTAGAGCACGCTGGCGCAGTCAACCTTGGGGTCATCGGCCAGGGGTCGAATCTCGACCTCAACGCCACGATCCAGCATCTCGCGCACATCGGCTTCCTCGGCCGCGGTCAGGAAGATCTGACGAGAGACCTGACGCGCATCGGGACGCTTCTCGTCCTTGGGCTTGGTGTTGCCCAGGTTGACCGACTTGATCTGCGGGCAGCCCTCAACAAGCTGCTTTGCCTCAGCAATAGTGGCGACACAGATGATCATCTTGTACTTGTCGGTCACGCCCGAGTTGATAGCTTCGATTGCATGCTCCATATCTTTGATGACGAGCTTGCAGCCGGCAGGCTTGCCCATCTTGAGCGTCGTCTTCCACACCGGGTCGTTAGCGACCTTATCGCCCACGCAGAAGATGCAGTTGGAGCCAAGGCCCTGAACCCAGGAAACTGCGACCTGGCCATGAAGCAGGCGATGGTCAACGCGAAGTAGCTGAATCATAATGTGACCCCCCAAAGGTCTTGTACCGTCTTACGGCGTGTCAGTAGGTGCTGCGGATTAGAACTCTTCTTCCTCGTCGTCATCGACCAAAAGATCGTTGACAAACTTCACGCGCGTATCGTCCGCAGCGACGATGGCGCGAATCGTCTCCTCAACCGGCGCCGACTCGTCAGAGAACAGCAACTGGATGAGGAGAGGAAGGTTCATGTTGGTAACGAGGTACGTGCGGGGACGCGTCTGGACGATCTTGGTGAACTCGTTGTTGACGCTGCCGCCAAAGAGGTCGGTGCAGACAACGACATCATCGTCGGCAGACATGCCTGCCAGCAGTTTTTGGGCCTCCTCGGCCACGTCCATGCGGCCATCGACGAACATCGAAAGATCGTGGACGTTGTCGCGAGCGCCCGAGAGCAGCTCGACGCTCTCCTTGATGCCGGTAGCGAAGTGCGCATGGCTGGCGATGATGTACTGTCTCATTCTGTGTTCCTCTCAATAGCCCGGCACGTTCCCGCACCCGTTTTCTTTAGTAGTCGAACTGGTGATAGTAGCGACGATACTTGAGGTTGTGCTTGGTGACCGTCTCGTAGTAGCGAGCCAGGCGGTCGGTCACGAGCACCGTCAGAATCCACGGGGAGACGATGACGCGGAACTCGTCGTCAAGGCCGGGGATCGCGAACTCGGCGGTGTCGATGACGTTGACGTCGGTGTCGCCGGTCACGCCGCGGGTCAGGAACGCGCGGACGCGCTCGTCGAGCTTGCGGTTCTCGTCCTCGCCCATGAACAGGAAGACCGGGACGCCGGGCTCCACGAGCTCGAGGGTGCCGTGGAAGAAGTCGGCCGAGGTGATGTAGCGGGTGCGCTTCCACTGCATCTCCTCGAGGATGCACATCGAGAACAGGATCGTCTCGCCCCACAGGGCGCCGGAGCCGATGAACATGGTGTAGGGGGCCAGGGCGTACTTCTTGGCGAGCTCCTCGGCGCGCGGCTCGAAGCGCTTGCGGATATCGAGCATGTCCTTCCAGATGTCCTTGGTCTGCTCGATAAACAGATCGAACTTGGGGAAGCAGCCG
>NZ_QSFY01000026.1:0-4378 GCF_003467965.1 Collinsella sp. AM42-18AC | reverse complement strand
CGGTTCTCGTCCTCGCCCATGAACAGGAAGACCGGGACGCCGGGCTCCACGAGCTCGAGGGTGCCGTGGAAGAAGTCGGCCGAGGTGATGTAGCGGGTGCGCTTCCACTGCATCTCCTCGAGGATGCACATCGAGAACAGGATCGTCTCGCCCCACAGGGCGCCGGAGCCGATGAACATGGTGTAGGGGGCCAGGGCGTACTTCTTGGCGAGCTCCTCGGCGCGCGGCTCGAAGCGCTTGCGGATATCGAGCATGTCCTTCCAGATGTCCTTGGTCTGCTCGATAAACAGATCGAACTTGGGGAAGCAGCCGCGGCGGTTGAGCAGGCGCAGGCCGAAGCAGTCGGCGAGGTAGTAGCCCTTCTCACAGCCGCCCGAACCATGGTCAGAAGCCATGGCGACGCAGTTCTCGGCGCCGACAGCCTGGCCGATGAGGCCCTCGGGCTTGGTCATGGCGTAGACGCGCACACCCATGCCCTTCATCTTCTTGACGGCCTCGAGGACCTCGGGGGTGGTGCCGGACTCGGAGGCGGTGAGCACGACGGACTTCTCGGTCATGCGCTTGTGGCCCATGGCGTTCCACTCGGCGGCGTGGATCAGGTAGACCTCGAGGTCGCGGTCGCCGAACTTGTTCATGAGGTACTCGAGCTGCATGAGCTCGTCCCAGGTGCCGCCGACGCCCATCAGGAACACGGCGTCGTAGCCCTCGTCGGCGACCTTGTCGGCGAGCGCGGTCATCTTCTTGCCGGTCTCGTAGAGCGCCTTGCCGTCCTCGAGATAGCCCTCCTGGTCGAAATGCATGATCTCGATCTTCTCGGTTTCCTTCATTTGTCTCTCCTTTCTGGGGTTGTTTCCACATCCCCCGTGCCAACGGGCATCAAAACCCGCTTACATTCCGTAGCACTCGGCCGCTTTGGCCTTAAGCGCATTGACTGACTCTTCGTAGCCCTCTGCCTTGACCTCCATTTGCTTGGAGACGGCATCAAGATACGGGTGCACGTCCCATGACTTCAGACGCTCGGCTATCATGGCCGCAATCGTCTGGAAGAACACAAGATTGGGAATTGCGCTGAGCAGCGGAGCCACCTGAGGCACCGCAACCTCGTGAGCCCTACCCTTGGGATGGGCCGTGAGCAGCACCGTTTTTGTCGTAACGTTCGATAGCGCATCAGCGATATTCGCAAGACGCTCCGACCCCTGCGGATCGTCGACGATAAACACCAGATAGCCCGGAACGATCTGCATCTCGGGACCGTGGACGAACTCCTCGCCTTCGTGATGCATGGCAGGAATCTTGATGGTCTCGCTCAGCTTGAGGGCCGCCTCTTCGGCAACGCCATAGTTGGGGCCGTTGCCGACGACCATGGCGGGCGTGTGCTCAGAAAGCTCGAGCATGTGGTCTTGGACATATGCCTCGGCGGTCTTGCACATCACGGCATTGGCCTGGATGGCCTCGCGCAGGTCGTCAAGACGCTGGGCAACGCCCTTGGCGTCAATCGTTCCGCGCGCCTGACCGCCGTAAATACCAAAGAGCACCAGGTACTCAACGAGCACCTCGACGCCCAGAGTCACAAAGTCCACCGACTCGACGCCCACACCGTAGTCAAGAACGATGTCAGCGTGTTCCTTGATGGGTGCCTCGACGTTTGCCGTGAGCGCAACTGCAGCCATATCGTGTGCGCGCATGTAATCGAGCGCCGCAATCGTATTGGTCGAATAGCCACTCTGCGAAACGGCAATGTTGAGCGCATGCTGCGGATAGGTGTGTTCAAAATCGACGAAGGCCTCGGGCGTCACAACGGACACCTGCATCTGCAGCGCATCTTGCAGGTAATCGCGGGCGCAATCGGCGGCATGGCGCGACGAACCCGAAGCAACGATGCGCAGCGCGTCAAAAGAACCGGACTGGAAAATATCAACGAGCTGCGCTACCAGCTCAGACGAACGCTCGAGGTTCTCCCCCATACGCACATGGGCAAGCTGAACGTAATCGAGCATCTTCATCGTCTCACCTCGTAACAAATCATTAGTATTTGATACCAATCACAGTTACAGGTTACGGCTTTTTGATACCTCTTTGTCGATTAATTTATCCCCATCGGCGAACGGTCGATTTTGAGCCCTGTAAGGTTGTATATACAGCTGACCCAACGATCAAAACTGGTTAGTTTCCCAGCCGTTATTCACAAAATACCAGCTAGTACGTATAGGTGTAGCCGCCCGTATCGCCACGATTGAAGGACTTTACATACTCGATAGCCTGACCGCTCGCGTCATAGCTCACGCATTCCAAAAGCAAAACAAGATCGCCCTGTTCCAGTCCAAGGAGGCCGGCATCTCGTGCGCCCAGCGCTTCGATATCGAGCTTTTCCTGTGCCATGACTGGCTTTCGGCCCAGCATCTCATAGGTCTCGTACAAACTGAAGACCGACACGTCAATATCTTCGATGGTTGGGAACAGCAGGCAGGGAATCAGCGCCGTCTCAATCGATACGGGGCTACCGTTTATGCAGTTCAGGCGTCGAACGGAATAGAGCAGGTCGTCCTCGGCGATGCCAAACAGGTCGGCGTAATATGGCCCCGCATAACGCTTGGAACGCGCGAGAATACGGACGGACGGCTCGCCGCCCGAAGCACGGACCGATTCACGGAAACCGACCGTGCGTTCAAAAAAAGCAGGTACTTTCTGCGCCACAAAGGCACCTTTTCCCCGAACACGGCGAATCTGCCCGCGCCGAACCAGCTCATCGACAGCGCTTCGGATGGTCAAGCGTGTCGTACCAAATTCCTCGGCAAGGTCTTTTTCGGACGGAATCATGGAACCCGTGGGATATATACTGCGCTCGATACGTTCCTCGATGCGGCGTCGAATGCGCATATAAACCGGGGTGGCATCTACTGTTTCAGCCATTGTTCACCTGCCACGCTCCTCATGCCGTTCTCTTCGCCGTTATCGGCAAAGCGGAACTTTGTGGGCAAAATCACCGATTTGCAATGCTCCACAAAACGCATGTCCTTATCAAATTCGATCGAGCTCTCATAGAACACCGGCGTTCCCTCTTCTTGCTGGAGCAGCTCGGCCTCTTCGGCGTTCAAACGCGAGATGGAGATATGCTCACGTCCATGCTCAACACGCACGCCACCTTCTTTGAGCAAGACATCGTAAAGGCTCTCACACTCAAAATCGTGTTCGGGAAGCGATGGGCACAGGGACAGGTTAACGTGAGCGGTCTCGATTGACGCCGGCTCGCCCTCAATAAGTCGAACGCGCTGCATGCGGAGCAAGGGAGCGTCTACAGCCACCCCAAGCTTGTCGGCAAGCGCCTCATCCGCCTCGATGGTCCCGGTGGAAACCAGACGAGAAGAGGGGTGCAGGCCGGCAGTCCGTACAGCATCGGAAAAGTTATACGTTTCCTGGAAGATGTTCAACGGCTTGGGAGGACACACATACGTACCCGATCCGCGACGGCTCTCGAGCGTTCCACACGAGATGAGCCGCGTGATACCGGCACGCAACGCCGTACGCGAAACGCCAATCTCTTCGCACAGCACGCGCTCGGCCGGCAGGCGATCGCCGCCGGCAAGCTGATGGTGCTGGATATACCAAAGAATTCCCTCAACAGCACGATCTTTGGGGGGAATTGCATAAGATTCGCCTGCCATTGCACAGACTCCTCATTCAGACACGTATGCCGACAAAATTAGGCCAGCCCTCCCATGGCATCAAATTCGGCCTTGATCTTCTCGGCGACATTCCGATACGACTTATACAGGCTTGAATCGCGTTTGACTTCATCGGTCATAACGGGAATCTCTAGTTTGGAAACCTCGTCTTTTCCCGTCTGAACCGCCACAACAACGCCCATACCAAGACACATATTACGCTTGGCTGCGTTCATTTTTGCCGCCTTAGCGGGATTTGCCAGAATACGCTGGGCAAATTCCTGTTTAGAGACCGCTTCATCGGCCTCCGGATCGCCCGCCTCGGCCACTTCGCACTGCAACACGTCCGCATAGTCAAAAATCTTCGGCTCGCCGCCGCGCTGATGTACGGCCCACTTGCGACGCGTGGCATCCTGGTAGATAGCCGGCAAAAACGTAAACCGCGGCGGGTCCAAAATCGTATCCGTGATGGTAAACACATCGGGATCAAAGGCATCCTGCGGGTTTTTCTTCTTGAACAGCCCCATATCAGCCTCTCCTACTAACATTTAACAACTAAAGCTGAATATAGCACCAATTTCAAGCCGCCACCTCACCCTATCGGTACGCGGCGTCTATGACTCGCCCAGCGGAAGAGTTCACGGACGAGGGCCGGGGAGGCATACTCTGTTTTGAGAAGTGGGCTTCGCGAACTTCTCAAAACAGAGTATGCCTCC
>NZ_QSFY01000025.1:0-7940 GCF_003467965.1 Collinsella sp. AM42-18AC | reverse complement strand
GGGCGCCGCTGACCGGTGGACGGCACCGAGCCGTCATCGAGATTGAAGAAGGGGGAGGCCTCGGGGCCTCCCCCTTTTTTGTATCTCGGGCAATTTGTCTCACATAGTAGCTGTGTTTTATAACCCTCGTTTGTCGCATCTTCTGTGAACGGGCTACAATAACTTAGTCTGTGCGATATGGAGGTGAACATGGCTGAAGCTGGTATCGGCGTTGATATCGTCGAGATTTCCCGCATGAAATCAATTCTTGAAAAGACGCCGTCGTTTGCTCGGCGTGTGTTTACCGAAGAAGAGCGTGCGTATTGCGATGCATCATCGCGTCCCGCTGCTCACTATGCGAGCCGCTTTGCTTCGCGCGAGGCGGTGCTTAAAGCTCTCGGCACGGGTTTTAGTCAAGGCGTGGGTCGCAAGGATGTTTCGGTAACGCGTGATAAACTCGGCAAACCGAAGGCTCTGCTTTCTGGTCGTGCTCTCGAAATCGCCCAGGATTTGGGTGTTGTTGAGGTCGCTCTTTCCATTACGCTTACGGGAGACTTGGCCGTTGCGAATGCCATCGCGATTACCGAAGATGCTCGGCCTAAGCCAAAAGATGAAAAGGTGAGCACCAAGAAACGCGTTGCGCAGACATTTAAAGAGGCTCGCTCTGTATTAGATGAGCTCGAGCAGCTGCAGAATTCAGCATTGACGGAGCACCTGGGCGATGCTTCGCAAGATACGCTAGGAGCATAGATGAAACCGGTTTTGAGTACCGAAGAAGTCGTTCGTCTCGAGGATATCATCGAACGCGAAGGGACTTCGAAGGCCGAGCTTATGGAGCTAGCGGGTGAGTTTGCCGCCAACGAGGTCTTGAAGCTCAATCCCGATCGGGTTCTCGTTCTGGTCGGTTTTGGTAATAATGGCGGCGACGGTTGGGTTGCCGCCGATATCCTGAGCCACAAGGGTGTGGACGTGGATATCGTTTCTCCGGTTGAGCCGGATGAGATTCCTGCTGCTCTGGCACGTCATGTTGCTCGTCGAACTGCCGGCCGCGATGTGCACGTTTGCGTCGGTCCCTCGCGTGACGAACTCGAGGTTTTGATCGATAAGGCCGATGTTGTTGTCGATGCCATTTTTGGTACCGGTTTCCACGGGAATCTGCGTGCGCCGTTCTCCATTTGGATTCCTACGGTCAATGAATGCGCCGATTGTGTCGTATCCATTGATGTCCCCTCGGGCCTGAATGCCGAGACGGGCGTTGTTGATGACGACTGCATTCGTGCCGAGCGCACGGTGACGATGATTGCGCCCAAGATTGGTCTGTATAGCGCTGATGGTCCTGAGTATGCTGGCGATTTGATCTGCGGCAATCTTTACGACCGTCTTGACGAGGTCATCGATGATGTCGACCACGCCGCCGAGATTGTCGAGCCCGGTGACTTAGTTGATTACTTTGCTCCGCTACCATCGAATATCGATAAGTATTCCCGTGGCTCTGTGCTTATTGTCGCCGGATCTGCGCAATATCCTGGTGCTGCCATTATGGCGGCCAAGTCTGCAGCTCGCGCGGGTGCTGGTTACGTGGCAGTCGCGGCTCCTGACGCCTGCGCCAATCTCATTCGCATGGCACTTCCTTCGATTCCGGTCTTTGCTATTCCGTCTGATTCCCGCGGCTCCTTTGGCGCCGCTGCGCGCATGACGGTGTGCGAGATCGCAAAGAAGTACAGCTGCGTGCTGTGCGGTCCCGGTATGACGACGTCTGCCGGCGCTATGCAGGTGGTTTCGGGCTTGCTCGAGCTTGATGTACCGCTAATTTTGGACGCCGATGCACTCAACTGCCTTGCTAAGATTGCCATTGACGGTATTGATAGTAACCCCGAGATGTATCGCCGCGAGCAGCCGTTGGTTATGACGCCGCACTATCGTGAGCTTTCGCGCCTGGTTGCCGGTGACGAGGTGAACGACCTTGGTACCGCGATTGCGGCCGCGCAGAAGGTTGTCTGGGCTGCAGGCTCCGACAATCTGGTGGTCATTGCCAAGGGGCCGACGACGGCTATCTGTGGCGTTGAGCGCGTGCTGCTGCCACTCTCGGGTCCGGCTTCTCTGGCAACTGCCGGTTCGGGTGATGTTCTCGCGGGTATTTTGGCCGGCACGCTTGCCACCATGCGCGACGAGATGGATCGTTGGGAGTTGCTGTATTCGTACGCCGTTGCACTTCACAGCTACGCCGGTTTTGCTGCGGCGACGGAGTATGGTGAGAAGAGCGTTATCGCGACCGATCTTATCGACTTGATCGGTCCTGCCATGGAGCTGGCGGCAAAGGATGCGCTCGAAGATCTGGGAATCATGGACGAAGGGTCGGATGACTAATCATGAATAAAGCCGATTTGACGCGCTGGTCCTGGGTCGAGATCGACCGCGGGGCGCTCCGTCGCAACACGAGAGCCTATAAGAACTTATTGAATCCGCGTCAGCGCCTGTGCTGCGTGGTCAAGGCCGATGCTTATGGTCATGGAGCTGTTGAGTGCGCTAAGATCATGTATTCGGCTGGTGCCGACATGTTTGCCGTGGCGACGGTCAACGAGGGCGTTGGGCTCCGTCAGGGCGGAATTACTAAGCCCATCCTGATTCTAAGCGAGCCGCCTATCGAGGCTATTCCTGCATTGCTCGAGTTCGATATCATGCCCTCGGTCTATACGTCCGATTTTGCTCTCGCGTATGGCGAATGCGCCGTCGCGGCGGGCAAGGTGGGCAAGTACCATCTTGCCATCGAGACGGGCATGAATCGTATCGGCGTTCACTACACACAGGTGCTCGACTTTGTCCGCGGCATCAGCTTCCATCGCGGTATTCAGTGCGACGGCGTATTTACGCACTTTGCCACGGCCGATGAACCTTCGGGTTGGGACTACAAGCTGCAGTGCCAGCGTTTTACCGAGGCCGTTCAGGCCATTAAGGACGCAGGTTTTGAATGCGGTATCGTGCATTGTGCCAATACGCCATCCTCGATGCTCGATTCTTCAATGCACTTTGACATGATTCGTGCCGGCATCGGTTTGTATGGTCTGCAGCCATGTGAGCTGAGTGGTCGCGTGATGCAGCTTGATCCCGTCATGAGCGTCCACGCGCGTGTGACGCGCGTGGCACACCCTGCGATGGGCGAGGGCGTGGGCTACGGCTTTACCTACCGCGTACCGCGCACGCGCGTTCAGATCTGCACCCTTCCGATCGGTTATGCCGATGGCCTTTCGCGTACGCTTTCCAATCGTATGGACGTGCTGTATCGCGGCGAGCGTGTGCGTCAGGTGGGCAATATCTGCATGGACCAGTTTATGGTCGCCATTCAGTCCAACCCGGCGCATGAGATTCCCGAGGCCGAGTATGGTGACGAGATGATCATTGTCGGCCGCGATGGAGATGCCGAGATTACCATGGACGAGATGGCGCGCCTACGCGGCACGATTAACTACGAGGTCGCTTGCGGCTTTGGTATGCGTCTCGACAAGGTCTACGTGTAGGAGTCGCTATGGGCGTCATGCACATTCCCGGCCATAGCCATCAGGCGCCGCGTGAGGTCGCACTCGAGGAGATCGAGGCCGTTCTGGGCGATTGTCACCTTTGCCAGCTTTACCAGTCGCGCCACAACATCGTGTTTGGCGTGGGAAACCCCCGCGCTCGCGTGATGTTTATTGGCGAGGCGCCGGGCCGTAATGAGGATTTGCAGGGCGAGCCCTTTGTGGGGGCGGCAGGCGAGGACCTCAACGGCATTTTGTCGCTGGCGGGGCTCAAACGCGAAGACGTCTACATTGCCAACGTGCTTAAGTGCCGCCCGCCGGGAAACCGCAATCCGCGTCCCGAGGAAGTGCTGGCTTGCTCGCCGTTTTTGCGCGAGCAGATTCGAAGCATCTGGCCCGATATCATCGTGACGCTCGGCAACCCCGCAACGCACTTTGTGCTCAAGACCGAGATCGGCATTACCAAGCTGCGCGGCAGGTTCCATCAGATGGGGCACTTTGTGGTGATGCCCACTTTCCATCCGGCAGCAGCGCTACGCAATCCAGCGTGGCAGGAGCTGCTGGAGGAAGACTTTAAGATGCTGGGCGACTATCTGGGGCGACATCCCGCACCAGAGGACGCCTCGGAATAATAAGGAGCATATATGTCCCTGGAGCGCCTGGGGGTAGGTACTTACAAAACGACTTGCGCTGCCGATACGGAGTACTTTGGCGAGCTAATTGCACCGTGCCTTGAGGACGGAGATGTGCTCATCCTGACCGGTGGCCTGGGAGTGGGCAAAACTCACTTTACCAAGGGCGTCTCGCGCGGGCTGGGCGATGGGCATATGGTTACGAGTCCTACGTTTGCGCTCATGGCCGTTCACGATCAAGGTCGTATTCCGCTGTTTCACTTTGATCTATACCGCCTGGAGCATGCCTACGAGCTCGAGGATACGGGCATTTTCGATGTGCTGGGCTATGAGGGTGCTTGCCTGCTGGAATGGGGCGAACAATTCCAGGACGAGCTGACGGATGAGTATCTTTCGGTGACGCTCAGGCGTGATGAGGGCGACAGCGATGTGCGAACGATAACGCTCGAGGCGCACGGTGACCGCGCAATGGAGCTTTCCCATTTGATTGATAAGGCTGTACAAGATGAGCTTGCATAACGACAACGCGCTGGTGGTGGCGCTCGATACCTCGACCGACATGCTTGCCTGCGCGGCAAGCTGGATTGATGGGCAGACGGGTGAGACGAAGCTCGTGAGTGGCGACCACATGTGTCGCCGTCACGCCAACGTTGAGCTCGTGAATACCGTTGATGGCATGCTGGCTCAAGCCGGTCTGGATCGCAGCGATGTTGGTTGCTATGTGGTCGGCCGCGGCCCGGGGTCCTTTACGGGTGTGCGCATCGGCATCTCCACTGCCAAGGGCCTCGCGCGTGGTGCCAATGTTCCGCTGCTGGGCGTGTCGACGCTCGACGCTTGCGCTTGGACGGCGTGGAAGGCTGGCGTGCGCGGCAAGCTTGGTATCTTGGCCGATGCTATGCGCGGTGAGGTATATCCGGCGCTGTATATGCTGGTCGATGAGGGTCCCGAGCGTCAATTTGAGCGCGAACACGTGGTCAAGGCCGCCGTGGCGCTCGATGAGTGGCGCCAAGCAGCGGACTGGGGCCAGGTTCAGCTGACCGGTGACGGTCTCGTGCGCTATGGCAAGCTGCTGGATGAGGACGAGGCCGCCCGCTGCGTGGAGCGCGACCTGTGGTGGCCTTCGGGCGAGGGCTTGCTGCTCGCGCACGCTGCGGGTGACGGCGATCCGGCCCGCGTCCTGCCGATTTACACGCGCCTTTCGGATGCCGAGGAAAACGAGCGCAAGCGTCTTGGTCTTGCCGAGAGTGCGCAGAGCGAAATTACGGGTGTTGCCGATGAGCTCGCCGGTCGTCATCTGCAGTTCCGTCCCATGGGCGCGGCGGATGCCGAGGGCGCGAGCGCGCTGGAGACTGCCTGCTTTGAAGGTGCCGGACACGAGGCATGGACGCCGGGCATGTTCCTGTCCGAACTGGGCGAGGACGTCGCTGCGCCGCGTAGTTGGTGGGTAGCACACGACGACGGCAAGCTGCTGGGCCTTGCCGGCGGTATGGTCGTGGACGGTGATGTGCAGATTCTGGATGTCGCCGTCGACCCGGCATATCGCCGTGAGGGCATTGCCCGCAAGCTGCTGTCGCACGTGAGCTATGATGCCCAGATGCTCGGCTGCACCACGGCTTCGCTCGAGGTCGAGGACGGCAACGAGGGAGCGATCGCGCTTTATAACGCTCTGGGCTTTACCGAGGCAGGACGGCGCCGCGGCTACTATGGTGCCGGCAAGGATGCCATCGTCATGACGGCTCCGCTGCCCCTGGTGCTTCCGGTCGACAATGCTTCACCCGAGCCGACGGCAGCCGAGCAGCGCGTATGGCCGCTGCCTGCGCCTAGGCGCTCCGAGGGGGAGCGTGCCGAAATTGAGCGCCGCCGCCTAGTGCTTGCCATCGAGAGTTCCTGCGACGAGACGGCCGTGGCGATTATCGATGCGGATGGCAATATGCTGGCCAACCAGGTGTCGACGCAAATTGATTTTCATGCCCGCTTTGGCGGCGTGGTGCCCGAGATCGCCTCGCGCAAACACGTTGAGGTGATTGTGAGTGTCGTGGATGCGGCGCTCGAGGATGCCGCAGCATCGCTTGGTCTTGAGGGTGGAGCCATTGCCCCCGGCGAGCTCGCCGCCGTGGGCGTGACGCAAGGTCCGGGCCTGGTGGGCGCCCTGGTGGTGGGCGTCGCCTTTGCCAAGGGCTTTGCGTATGCTGCCGGCAAGCCGCTCGTGTGCGTCAATCATCTGGAGGGCCACCTGTTTGCCAACCTGTTGGCGCAGCCCGACCTCAAGCCCCCGTTTATCTTCACGCTTGTCTCGGGCGGGCACACCATGCTCGTGCATGTAAAGGCATGGGGCGACTACGAGGTGCTTGGCGAAACGCTCGACGACGCCGTGGGCGAAGCCTTCGACAAGGTGGCCAAGGCGTTGGGTCTGGGCTATCCCGGTGGCCCCATCATCTCCAAGCTGGCCGAGACGGGCAACCCCAAGGCGATCGATTTTCCCCGCGCGCTTAACAGCAGGGGAGACTATCGTTTCTCGCTTTCGGGGCTTAAAACGGCCGTGACGCTCTACATTGAACAGGAGACCAAGGCCGGGCGCACGATTCACCTGCCCGATCTGGCGGCTTCGTTTGAGGCAGCTGTCTTTGACGTTCAGTACAAGAAGGCCAAAAACGCCCTGCATGCCACCGGATGCAAGGAATACTGCATCGGCGGCGGCGTCTCGGCTAATCCGCATCTGCGCGAGATGATGATCAAGAAGCTTGGGCGTCAGGGGATCCGCGTAACGGTGCCACCGCTTTCGGCGTGTACCGACAACGCCGCCATGATCGCAGAGGTTGCCCGCCGTAAATTCGACCGAGGAGAAATCTCGCCGTTCGACGTCGACGCCGATCCGAACATGACGCTGTAGCCGTATGGGTGCGGTCCCCGACCGGAGGGGCCGGATATAAGGTTTCCTGCTCTACAGTCCTGCGCAAGACGAAGGCCACATTAAGTGGCCTTCTTTGCGTGCGGAACTCGCGATAAACCTTATATCCGGCCCCTCCGGTCGGGGACCTTTCTGCATCGATATGGCTTCTGGGCTGGATCGGCGTCGAAAACGTCCAGCAAGGTTGGCCAGCCTGTGTCGAATTTCCGGCGTGCTTTAGCTGAAAGAAACCTACCTGATAATCGACTCAATATCTCGTCTCTTATATAGCAGTCGGCGGACTTCCATAACGTCGTCGATGACGACATAAAAAACCATGTAGTTGCCAACGTAGAAGCGGTAATACGGGTGCAACCGCCTTCTTGTCGAAGGGTATGTTGGTGACATGGTTGGATTCTTGAGATGTTCGAGTATGCCTGCTTCAACATTGTCGACAAGCCTATTTGCTGCAGCGGGGTTATTGAGATCAAAGGCGATATATGACGCTGCTTGGCTGAGGTCCTCCCAAAATAGGGGAAGATAGCGGAGCTTATAGGGCCTGTTCATCGAGACCGCCGTTGAGCATTTTTCTGACAGAGCCAAAGACATCGTCGTGTGTATAGCGAAGTTGCATGCTGGCGGCCTGACGATCAGCGGCATCAAGGGCGCTCTCGATTGTATTGCTCAGCGACTTGTACTGCTCAAAGCTCATGACGACCATAGAGCCCCGCCCGTTTTTAGTTAGAAAAACCGGACCCTCTTGTTCGACTTCGCGTTCAACGTCCGGGTAGTGATTTCTGAGATCTGAGACTGGCCTAATATTCACAGCTACCTCCTGAGCTATCAGGATATTATCGTAATTATGATAACAGAGTTTAGATTTGGGATGGGAGCTCCTCGGGGGCGGGGCGGGTGCCTGCCGCCATATAT
>NZ_QSFY01000024.1:0-10930 GCF_003467965.1 Collinsella sp. AM42-18AC | reverse complement strand
TAAAAAACACCTTGCCAAATAGGAGCGTCAGGACGGAGGAAGCCCCCGCCGCACGTAGTGCGCAGCGGGGGCTTCCGACATGTCCGAGGACGTTTTCAGAGCTTTACCCTGTAGGGTCCCGAGAGGATACGTCCGCTACTCAGCCATCTGAGCCTGGACGGCGGTGATGGCCACGACACCCACGATGTCGTCGGCAGAGCAGCCGCGCGACAGGTCGTTGACCGGCTTGGCGATGCCCTGCAGAATGGGGCCGTAAGCGTCGGCGCCGGCGAAGCGCTGGACCAGCTTGTAGCCGATGTTGCCGGCCTCGAGGTCGGGGAACACGAGCACGTTGGCCTTACCGGCGACGGAGGAGCCGGGAGCCTTGAGCTGGGCGACGGTGGGGACGATAGCAGCATCGAGCTGCAGGTCGCCGTCGATGGCGAGCTCGGGTGCCTTCTCCTTGCAGAACTTCACGGCCTCCTGGACCTTCTTGGCGACCTCGCCACCGGCGGAGCCCATGGTGGAGTAGGAGAGCATGGCCACGTGCGGCTCAACATTGCCCATAAAGGTGGACCAGGAGTGGGCCGAGGCGATGGCGATCTCGGAGAGCTCGTCAGAGGACGGGTTGATGTTGAGGCCGCAGTCGGCGAAGATCAGCGTACCGTCGGTGCCGAATTGCGGGGTGTCGGTGCACATCACGAAGAAGGCCGAGACCAGCTTGGTGCCCGGGGCAGTCTTGAGGATCTGCAGCGCGGGGCGCAGGGTGTCGGCGGTGGAGTGGCAGGCACCGGAGACCAGGCCGTCGGCATCGCCCATCTTGACCATCATGGTGCCAAAGTAGGTGGCGTCCATCACCTGGGCACGAGCCTGCTCGATGGTGACGCCCTTCTTGGCGCGGAGCTCGGCAAACTTCTGCGCGTACTCCTCGTGCTTCTCGGCGTTGCGCGGGTCGATGACGGTGGCGCCGGGAACATCGATCTCGTCGGGGTTGCCCAGGATGACGAGCTTTGCCAGGCCCTCCTCGATGATTTTGTTTGCCGCGACGATGGTACGCGGATCCTCGCCCTCGGGCAGGACGATCGTCTTAAGGTCGGCCTTGGCGGCAGACTTCATACGGTTCAGGAAATCGCTCATGATACTCCTTACAAGCGTTTCGCTAAGCTCCAGGCCCTCGGCTGTCCACGAATAAACCCGCTGCTAGCGGGTTTACCTTTCAATAATGTACGCCGCGGTGCTTGAGCTTTCCTTGTGTGGCAAGCTCATTATAGGACGCATTAGCGCTATAATCGCTCTGATAAATATGTCTCGACGTATGTTCGAGAAAAAGCCCAGTTAAAAAGCGTGTGGCTTTTGACAAGGAGTATCGATGCAGATTACCTCAGGCCTGCCTGAAGGCTTTAATGCCGGTGCGTACGACATGATCGTTGTCGGCGCCGGTTATGCCGGTGCCGTTTGCGCCCGCCGTCTTGCCGAAACTATCGGCTATCGTGTTGCCGTTTTGGAGCGTCGCGGCCACATCGCGGGTAATGCCTACGACTGCACTGACGAGGCCGGAATCCTGGTCCACGAGTACGGTCCGCACATCTATCACACTTTTAATGAGCGCGTCCATAACTTCCTGTCGCGCTTTACCAAGTGGACGGACTACCAGCACAAGGTGCTCGCCAACATCAACGGCACCCTCATGCCCGTACCCTTTAACCATGCGAGCCTCAAGCTCGCCTTTGGCGATGAGCGCGGCGAGGAGCTGTACCAAAAGCTCGTGGAGACCTTTGGCAAGGACGTCAAGGTGCCCATTATGGAGCTGCGCAAGAAGAACGACCCGGATCTTGCCGAGGTCGCCGATTATGTCTATGAGAACGTCTTTTTGCATTACACCATGAAGCAGTGGGGCCAGACGCCCGACCAGATCGACCCCTCGATCACCGGCCGCGTTCCCGTCTTTGTGGGCGATGACGATCGCTACTTCCCGCAGGCTCCTTTCCAGGGCATGCCGCAGGACGGCTATACCGCGCTGTTCGAGCATATGCTCGATCACGATCTGATCGACGTATTCTGTGACGTAGACGCCCGTGACCTCTTTGAAATCGACGAGACCACCGTCAAGATCGACGGCAAGGTCTATGGCGGCGAGATCGTCTACACCGGTCCGCTCGACGAGCTATTCAACCTCGACCTGGGCGCGCTGCCGTACCGCACGCTCGATATGAAGTTCGAGACGCTCGATATGGACCAGTTCCAGCCCGTGGGCACCGTCAACTACACCACGAGCGAGGACTATACGCGCATCACCGAGTTCAAGAACATGACTGGTCAGGTCCTGCCCGGCAAGACCACCATCATGAAGGAGTACTCCAAGGCCTATACGCCCGGCTCGGGCGAGACGCCGTACTACGCTATTCTGGAGCCCGAGAACCGTGAGCTCTATGAGCGCTACCTTGAGCGCGTCCAGAACCTGACGAACTTCCACCCGGTGGGTCGTCTGGCCGAGTATCGTTACTACGATATGGACGCCGTGACCAATTCTGCCCTCGATCTTTCGGATGAGATTATCGCCTGCCATGCATAAAGTCATAACATTCGGTATTCCCTCATATAACGCCGCCAAGGACATGGACCATTGCATCACCTCCATCTTGGAGGGGAGCAATTACGCCACCGATATCGAGATTATCGTGGTGGACGACGGCTCCAAGGACGAGACGGCCGCCAAGGCCGACGAGTGGGAGGCCCGTTATCCTGGAATCATCCGCGCGGTGCACCAGGAGAATGGCGGCCACGGTATCGCCGTCCTCTCGGGCCTGCGTGAGGCGCATGGTACGTACTATAAGGTCGTTGACTCGGACGACTGGCTCGACGGTGCGGCGCTTTCGACCATGCTGTCGATTCTGCGTGGCTTTGAGGAGCGCGACCAGCGCGTCGACCTGTTTATCTCGAACTACGTGTACGAGAAGGTTTACGAGGGCACGCATACCGCTATTGGCTACAAGTTTGCCCTGCCGCGCAAAAAGATTTTCTCTTGGGACCAGATCGGACACTTCCGTCCCGATCAGAACCTGCTTATGCACAGCCTGTGCTATCGCACCGATGTGCTGCGTGAGTCCAATCTGCCTATGCCGGCACACACGTTCTACGTGGATAATATCTACGCATACGTGCCGCTGCCGCGCTGCAAGACCATGTACTACGCCGACATCGACCTCTATCGCTACTTTATCGGTCGCGAGGGCCAGAGCGTCAATGAGGCCACGATGGTCAAGCGCCTGGGTCAGCAGTTCCGCGTAACGCGCATCATGATGGAATCGTTCCACCTGTACCAGGACGTTGAGTCCTCGCGTCTGCGTTCGTACATGATGGGCTACTTCACCATGATGATGGCGATTTGCTCGGTGCTCACCAAGCTTTCCGAGGAAGATTGTGCCGATGAGCGCCTGAAGACGCTGTGGAATGATTTGAAGGCCTATGACGAGCGTATGTATCGTCGTGCACGTTACGGTGTGGTCGGCTTCTTCACTAACCTCCGCGGTCGTGCCGGAGACAAAACCACACTCGGCCTATACCGTCTTGCCTCAAAGATCTTCAAATTCAACTAGGGCAGAAACGCTCGGGTAACGGGGACCCCTGGTCCTTAACTTGCTACTTCGAACAGTCCTGCGCAAGACGGAGGCGCCACTGGCGCCTCCTTTGCGTGCGGAACTCGTATCAAGTTAAGGACCAGGGGTCCTCTGCTATGTCTCGCTTTATGTCAGACGGCTGAATTTGAAGATCTTGGACGCGCGGTACACAGGGGCCTGGGCTGAAAGGGATCTTGTTGAGTAGGTTGCCCGGTGGAGCTTGGTTATGTTTGTCGCGAGTTCCGCACGAGCCGAAGAGCACTTAATGTGCGCTTCGTGCGAGCCAGGACTGTAGAGCAGCAAACATAACCAAGCCCCACCGGGCAACCGGTCAGGTTAGGCTACTTTGCGGCGCCGGGGATGCCGTGGGAGGTTTTGGCGGTTTTGGCTCCGTTTACGATGGCGGTCTGTAGGGCCCTTACGGCGAGCATGCCCAGTAGGTCTAGGGGAACGGTGGCGCTTGTCTGAGCGTCTAGCTTGCCGCTGGCGAGGGTGTAGATGGTGTCGCCGTCGTTCGTGGTGTGCGTGGGACGGATGGCGTGTGCATAGGCGTCTGCGGCCATCTGGGAGACCTTGGTGGCCTGAGCCTTGGTGAGCTCAACGTTGGTGACGATGCAGCTGATAGTGGTGTTGGTGCGGTCGAGCGGCATCTGCATAGAGCCGGCGGCGGCAAAAGCGGCGAGCTCCATGTCGACGATCTGGTCGCTATCGGCTGCGGCGCGCATGCCGGCTACCCACTCGCCCGTGGTCGGGTCGACGACGTTGCCGCAGGCGTTGACCGAGACCACAGCGCCCACCTTGACAGGGCCGAGCGCCACGGCAGCAGCGCCAAGGCCGGCCTTCATGCAGGTGGCGGGACCCATGAGCTTACCTACGGTAGCGCCGGTGCCGGCGCCCACATTGCCCTGTTCGAGCGTGGTGGGGGTGTTGTCGAGTGCCTCGCGCACGGCGGCGATGCCGGCCTCTATGTCGGGGCGCACGGTGGGATCGCCAAAGGCGAGGTCGAAGATGCAGCTGGAGCACACGATAGGCACCTGCGTGGGGCCGACGGGAAGGCCGATGCCGCGGCTCTCGAGCTCGCGGGCGACGCCGCTTGCAGCCTCCAGACCAAAGGCCGATCCGCCCGAAAGGCAGACGGCGTGGACCTTGTCGACGGTGTTCTCGGGACGCAGCAGGTCGGTTTCGCGCGATGCTGGAGCACCGCCGCGAACGTCAACGCCGCCGGTGGCGCCCTCGGGTGCCACGATTACGGTGCAACCGGTGCCGGCCTCCTCGTCCGTATAGTTGCCATAGCAAAAGCCATCGACGTCGCAGACGTCAATGGCCTCGAGCAGTGTATCCATGTTTAACTCCTATCGGTTTTCCGCCGCGCCTTGTGCCCGGTCGGGATCCGTACGGTACGCCAAAATTGTAGGCGCCGGGGGATACCCAGCGCCAGATGCAATTACGAGAGTTTTTGAATCGCGCGCGCGACGCGGGCGATGGGTAGGCCCACCACGTTATAGAAGTCGCCCGAAATATCGTGCACGAGCATGCGTCCTCCTGTGCCCTGAATGCCGTAGGCGCCGGCCTTGTCCATGGGCTCACTCGAGGCGACGTAGTGCTCGATCTGCTCGTCGCTGAGCTCGTAGAACGTCACGTCGGTCACATCGACAAAGGATAGGCTTTCGGCGGCATGCGGGGCGGCCGTATCGCCTGCCTTAACGATGCAGACGCCGGTTGCAACCTGGTGCGTGCGGCCCGAAAGCTCACGGAGCATGGTGCGCGCCTCGTCCTCGGTTGCCGGCTTGCCCAGAATCTTGCCGTCAAAGGTGACGATGGTGTCGGCCGCGACCGTCAGCTCATTGGGCTCGGCATGCTCGGCGGCAACGGCGGCGGCTTTTGCGCGTGCTAAGCGTTCAACGAGCGTAAGCGGGGCCTCGCCATCAAACGGCGTTTCGTCGATATCGGCAGGAATGATGCGAATGGTATAGCCCGCCTCGCGCATCAACTCGATGCGGCGCGGTGATTGCGAAGCCAAAATCATAGCTGAATGCCCTCGGCGACCTTCTCGACGGCCTTGTCGCCAGCGAGCGTGCGCAGCAGCTCGAGCGCAAAGGGGAGCGACTGGGCCATGCCGCTGGCGGTGATGATGTTGCCGTCTTGCGTAACCTTCTCGCCGGTATAGGCGCCTTCGGGGAAGCATTTCTCAAAGCCAGGGAAGCACGTGGCGTGGCGCCCCTCGAGCAGGTCGAGCTCGCCCAGGATAAACGGGGCGGCGCAGATGGCGGCGACGTGATTGGTCGCGGCGAACTCGCGGACCACGTCGCAGACGCGCTGATCGGCGCGCAGGTTGGTGGCGCCGGGTAGGCCGCCGGGCAGCACGACGCAGTCGTACTCGTCAAAGTCGATTTCATCAAAGAGCGCATCGCAGGTCACGGGGATCTGCAGCGAGCTTACGACCTCGCGCGTGGGCATGATCGAGACGAGCGTGGCACGCACGCCGCCGCGACGCATGACATCGACCATGGTCAAGCATTCAATAGTTTCAAAGCCATCGGCGGCGAGAACGGCAACGCTGGGCATGAGGGTTCCTTTCATAGGCGGCATACAATTAGCCGTCTTATACCCCGAAGACCTCCGCTTGCCACGCTCGATTTCCCAATGATTTTTCTGAGCAATGATTAAGTGGCTAGTTGCGCTTGAGGTGGACGACGGTTTCGCAGTGGAAGGTTTGCGGGAACAGGTCAACTGGCGTGATCTTTACGGGGGAGAAGGTGCCTTCTTCGACAAAGCGTTTGAGATCGCGTGCCAGGGTGGCCGGGTCGCAGCTCACGTAGGCGACATCGCGAGCACTCGTGCTGGCGATAAGGTCGATCGCTTCGGGGGCGAGGCCTGCGCGCGGCGGGTCGACCACCAAGACGTCGGCATCCTGGTCGGGGAACTCGCGCACCGCGTCTCCGCCAATGACGTCGACGTTATCAAGCTTGTTGATCTCCAGATTACGGCGCAGGTCGCGCACGGCGGGGCCGTAGGCCTCGACGGCGGCGACAAAGTCGCAGCGGCGGGCGAGCGGCAGGGTAAAGGTGCCGGCACCGCAGTACAGGTCCACGGCAAGCTCGTCTTCCTGCGGGTCGAGCGCTTCCATGACAAGGTCGATCAAAATCTCGGCACCCTTGGTGTTGACCTGGAAAAAAGACGGGGCAGACAAGCGCATCTGGCCGTCAGCGATGTTCTCGGTCCACGAGCCCTCTCCGGCGAGCATCTCGACCTTGGAGACACGGCGGGCCTTCTTTTCACCCTTGCTCATAACGCGCACTATGCTCGTGGGGTGTGCGGCGTCTGCCAGCACGCGCGAGACCTGTGAGCGCGGGAAAGAGCCCGTAGGCGTCCAGAGCGCCACCTCGAGTGCCTTGGTGCGGCGCGAGGCGCGAATGCCCACGCGCTCCAAGCCCAGGTCGTGGCTGCCGCTCAGATAATTGAGCGCGCCGACAACCGATTTGAGTGCCTTGGGGAAGCGTTTGTCGAACAACGGGCACGAATCGACGGTCACAATCTTGCTGGGATCGACGCCGTGCATGCCAAGACGCACGCGGCCGTTTACAACGGTCGGTTCGAGCTCAATTTTATTGCGGTAGCCCCAATCGTCCTTGGTGTGGCGGATGGGCTGCACCAGCTCGTCGACTTGCTCAGGGGTGAACTTGCCGATGCGCTCGAGCGTGGAGCGCAGGTTTTGCTCCTTGGCGGCAAGCTGAGCGGTGCGTGAGAGGTTGCCCCACGAGCAGCCACCGCAGATGCCCACGAAGGGGCAGGGAGGCTGAATTCGATCGGGGCTCGGCTCCAGAATCTCGGTGGCGCGGGCGCGCATAAACGATTTGCCGTCCTGCACGATCTCGGCCTCGACGGTGTCGCCCGCCACGGCGCCCTGCACAAATACGGCTTTGCCGTTATCGGCATGCGCCAGACCATCGGCGCCATACGTCATCGATTCTATGGTGAGCTTCATATTCCTGCCCGTCATTCGCGTTGTTGTCCGCAACCATGGTAGCAGGGAAAAGCGCCCCGCATCCGAGGCTTTCCTCAAATGCGGGGCGCTTCTACAAACGACTATTTCGTCTTGCCGGTAATGAGCGTCTTGAGTCCTAGGCCGATTAGGCCCAAGCCCATGCGCACGCGACCGGGGCGATGGCGCTCGATGGCTTTGGTCTTGCCGGCGGGTTTCTCGCGGCGGGCGCTTGCCTGGGGCGCGGGCTTGGCGGTCTGCGGCTGAGGCTGGGGTGCAGGCTCGGGCTCCAGGTCGGGCTCGATGACGGTCGCCTGGACCTTCTGTACCTTAGGGGCTGCCGGCTGTGGCTCGGGCTTGGGGCCCAGAACAGGTGCGGGTTCCGGTTTTGCTTTGGCGACGGGCTCCGAAGCCACGGCTGCGGACTCGGCGTTGCGATAAGCGCGCTCCAACAGGAACTCCTGCGAGTTAAAGGGCTTCTCACCCTCTTTTCGCTCTACGGGAACCCAGGTGCCGTCGCTCGTCAGGCTACGTGCCTTCACGTTGTCGCGCAGTTGCACGCCCATGTACTCGTGCACCAGCGCGCGGCAGGTGGGGTCGAGCACGGGGAAGGCGATCTCCACGCGGTGCTCGGTGTTGCGCGTCATCATGTCTGCCGAGCTCAGGTAAATCATGTCCGAGTCCACGCCGAAAGCATAGACGCGCGCGTGCTCCAAAAAGCGTCCGACGATGGAGCGGACATGCACGTTCTCGGTCTTGCCCGGAACACCGGGCTTGAGGCACGAGATACCGCGGATGATCATGTCTACGCGCACGCCGGCACACGATGCCTCGGCGATCTTGTCGATAACCTCGCGGTCGGTCAGCGAGTTGAGCTTAAAGAACACGCGGGCGGGCTCGCCGGCAAGGGCGCGCTGGATCTCGCGGTCAAGCCCGCGCATGATGAGCGGTTTCAGTCCGACGGGCGCCACACCCAGGAAGCGGTAGTCGCCGCGCAGGTTGCCCAGCGACAGGTTGCGGAAGAACAGGTTGGCGTCCTCGCCGATGCCGGGGTGGGCGGTCATGAGCATAAAATCGCTGTAGAGCTTGGCCGTCTTCTCGTTAAAGTTACCGGTGCCCAGCAGCGTCAGGCGCGTTAGCGCCATGCCCTCGCGATAGGTGAGCTGGCAGATCTTTGAGTGGCATTTAAAACCCTCGGAGCCATAGATGACGGTGCAGCCCGCTTCTTCCAGACGCTCTGCCCACTCGATGTTATTTTGCTCGTCAAAGCGCGCGCGGAGCTCCATGAGCACCGTGACCTCTTTGCCGTTCTCGGCGGCATCGATCAACGACTCGCACAGGCGGCTCTGCTTGGCCACGCGGTAGAGCGTGATGCGTAGCGAGATGCACTCGGGGTCGTATGCGGCCTCGTGTACCAGGTCCAGGAACGGATTCATGGCCTCGTAGGGGTAAAAGAGCAACTTGTCGCCCTGCAGCACCTGCTCACGAATGGAGCGGGACATGTCGATGGTGGGGTTGGGCTGCGGCTTAAACGGCGTAAAGAGGAGCTCGTTGCGCAGGTGCTCGGGAATTTTGCCCTCGATGCCAAAGACGTAGCCCAGGTCGAGTGGGATATCGCAGGTAAAAACCGAGCGGCGCGAAAGCTCGAGCGCTTTGCGGATGGTCTTGAGCGTCGCCTTCTCGAGCGAACCGGAGACGGCAAGCACCACCGGCTGCAGGCGCAAACGCTTTTTGAGGATGCGCTTCATGTGCTGGCGGTAATCCTCTTCCTCCTCGACGCCCTCGCCGTCCGGGTCGATATCGGCATTGCGGGTGACGCGGATCAGAGCGCGGTCGAGCGGCTTATAGGAGCCAAAGCAGCTGTCCAGGCAGGCGAGAATGACGTCCTCGAGCAAGATGTAGGAGTAGGTGCCGGCGGGCGAGGGGATCTCGACCACGCGGTTCATCGAGGCGGGAATCTCGATAAGGCCCAGCAGGCTCTCCTCGTCCGTGACACCGTCCAGTCCGCAAGCTAGATAGAGTGCGCCGTTGCGCAGGTTGGGGAAGGGGTGGCGCGGGTCAATGACCAACGGCGAGATGACCGGCGACACGTAGGCCTGGAAGTAGCGGGTGACAAAGGTGCGTTCCTCGGGCGTAAGCGAGTCGATGCGAGCGCGGTGAACGCCCAGGGCGTCGAGCTTGCCTTCGATGCTCTTGAAGATGGTCTCCCAGCGGGTAAGGAGCCCGGGCAGCTCTGCCATGACGGCATCGACCTGTTCAGAGGCGGTCATATTACTCTTGTTATCGACAGGCTGTTTTTTGAGCTCTGCCAGGTCGGACAGGCCGCCCACGCGCACCATGAGAAACTCGTCGAGGTTGGACTCGAAGATTGACACGAACTTGAGGCGCTCAAACAGCGGGACGGTCTCGTCGAAGGCCTCGTCAAGCACGCGGTTGTCAAAGCGCAGCCAGCTAAGCTCTCGGTTTTGCGTGTACGAGAAGTCGCGCGGCGGCTTGCGTAGCTTTGCGGCGGCTTGCTTCTTTTCGATTTTGCTCGGCATATGCATCTGTCCGTTCAGTCCCCGCAGGGGACGATAGCCTAACTCTATTCTATTGTCTCAATTTAGTTGACCGCTGGCACGGACGTATCGCGTGAACGGTATCTTTACCTACTTCTTACGCTGACAAGCCATAGAGCTGACGCCCTTCGCGTTGTGAAAAACGGTCTATATCCTCACTCAACTGGTGAGTATGTGTGAATAAGAATGATAGGTAGCTGAATATCATCGAATACAGACAGAAACACGAACAAGCGTCATTTATATACATAAAACCGTTTTAGATATGCAATTCTTAATCGAAAGATTGGAGTTGTAATTGCGAATGATTTTTAAGAAAAAAGAGCGTTTACCTTAGAAAAGTTACTTTAGAGCGCCGAAGTGCATTATGGGGTAATCACATGCGATATACCGTTCATCGCACTTTGTTGACCGTTCGGGGGCGAGGTGGAATTGCGGGTGGAATTTGGATATAACTAGAGCTGTCAGCAAGCAGCGCCCGTTACGGAAGGGCGCTGATAGATTCGGCCGAAAGGCCCGAAAGAAAGGTAGGAGGCCATGACGAAAGGTCTGCACGTGCCTTCCGAGATCGGCAAGCTCAGGAAGGTCTGCCTGCACCGTCCCGGCGACGAGCTCCTCAACCTGCCGCCCGACGAGCTCGAGCGACTCCTGTTCGACGACGTCCCGTTCCTTGAGGTCGCGCAGCAGGAGCACGACACCTTCGCCCAGATCCTGAGGGACCAGGGCGTGGAGGTCCTCTATCTCGAGAACCTCGTCGCCGAGGTGTTCGACCAGGTCCCCGGCGCCCGCGCCGA
>NZ_QSFY01000023.1:0-11936 GCF_003467965.1 Collinsella sp. AM42-18AC | reverse complement strand
TCCGGAGAGAAGCCCCGTCACGCCCCCGGATTCCCTGCGTTTACGGCCTTGAGGTCGGCGTGGGCGGAGATCGTGGCTGATGGGGATACGTGTCCCGGTCGCTGTTTCGCGGCTTTGTCGCGAAAGGCGCGTTACTTTGGGACGGGTGGGGAACGTGGTTGTTGCGGTAACTGGTCCCCGCCATAAATTACCCATGGCATACTTGCGCGAAAGCCTACTGGTGCTACACTTGCAATTGCTGTTTCAGGGCGGGGTGAAATTCCCCACTGGTGGTAAATCGGGCGGTGCCAAAGGGGTGCCGTGGCGCAGGCGAAGTGCCAGCGACCGAGCCGATGAGTCCGCGACCCGTGCGTGCGTTGGTTCGCATGCCGGCTGAACTGGTGAGATCCCAGTACCAACGGTTAGAGTCCGGATGAAAGAGGCAGGTGATCTTATGTCTGAACAGTCGCAGCATATCCATTTTGAGAACACGAATAGGTGGAGCACCAAACAGCTCGTTACCATGGCGTTGATGTGCGCCTTGGGAGCACTGTTTATGTATGTGCAGCTGCCCATCCTTCCCTCGGCGCCGTTTTTGACGTATGACCCGTCGCTGGTGCCGGCGATGGTGTGCGGATTTGCGTATGGCCCTGGTGCCGGCACTGCCGTTGCCGCCATGGCGATCGTTATCCATGCGCTCACTACGGGTGACTGGGTCGGCGCGCTTATGAACCTGGTTGCCACGCTGGGCTACATTCTGCCTGCGGCTATCGTCTACCAAAAGATGCACACCTACAAGGGTGCCGTGATTGGCCTGGCGCTCGGCGTCATTGCCGCTACGGCGCTGTCCATGGTCGCGAACCTGACCATCGGCGTTTGGTTCTGGTATGGCTCGGTTGATGTGATCGCCCCGCTCATGCTTCCCGCCGTTTTGCCGTTTAACCTTATCAAGACCGTGCTCAACTCGGTGTTGACGCTGGCGGTGTACAAGGCGGTCTCTAATCTCATCACGCCCAAGAAGGACCAGGTCAAAGGCCGCGCATGATTGAGTGTCGGGGCGTTTCCTTTAGTTATGACGGTGCCACACCGGCACTCGACGGCATCGATTTGAACATCGAGGATGGCGAGTTTTTCTGCATCCTCGGCGGCAACGGGTCGGGCAAGTCGACGTTCGCCAAGCATTTGAACGCGCTGCTGCAGCCCGATACGGGAACGGTGCGCGTCAACGGCATGGACGCGTCCGATCCCGAGCTGGTCTACGACATTCGCTCGACCGCGGGCATGGTATTCCAGAACCCGGATGATCAGCTGGTGGCGACGCTTGTCGAGGACGATGTTGCCTTTGGTCCCGAAAACCTTGGGGTGGAATCGGCCCAGATCGCGCAGCGCGTACGCGAGGCACTGAAGGGCGTGGGTTTGGTGGGCTTCGAGCGCCACGAGACCCATGCACTTTCGGGCGGACAAAAGCAGCGCGTGGCGCTTGCCGGCGTGCTCGCCATGGAACCGCGCGTGCTCATTTTGGACGAGGCGTCCTCGATGCTCGATCCGCGCGGGCGCAAGGGCCTTATGAAGGCCTGTCACGCGCTGCACGAACGCGGCATGACCATCGTGATGATTACGCACTTTATGGAAGAGGCAGCCGAGGCCGATCGTGTCGCGGTGTTTCGGGCGGGGCGCGTTGCCATGCTCGGTACGCCCGAGGAAATCTTGACGCGGGCGGACGAACTTGCGCAGCTCAACTTGGATATGCCGGCGTCGTGCTGTCTAGGTAGGGCACTTCGTGAGAAGGGCGTACCCGTTTGCGCACAGGTGCGTGAGGCGGATATGGTCGCTGAGATTGTGCAGGCTTATGCCGAGCGAAGTGGAGCAGGCATCGCGGGGCAGTCTTCCGTATCCCAGTTGGAAATCGCTGACGGCACTGTTTCGGCAGACAACGAGGACAACGCGTCGGAGCCCATCATCGAGCTATCCCATGTTTCGAACAGTTATTCGCTCAGTCCGCGCGAGCGCCGCCGCTGGCATAAGCGCTCGGCCACTGCGGGCAAATCGAGCAAACAGGCTCTCTGGGGAAACGACCCAAGCAGCCCGTGGGCGCTGCGCGATGTATCGCTGACGGTGCGTCGCGGCGAGTTCCTGGGGCTAGCAGGTCATACCGGTTCGGGTAAGTCGACGCTGGTCCAGCATCTCAACGGTTTGATTCGCCCCCAGGAGGGATCCGTCCGCGCGCTGGGGCTCGATCTGTCAAACAAGAAAGACGCCGCCGCGGTTAAGGCCAAGGTCGGCGTGGTGTTTCAATATCCTGAGCGTCAGCTGTTTGCCGAAACCGTGGCGCAGGACGTGGCGTTTGGTCCGCATAACCTTGGCTTGCCGCAAGATGAAGTCGACCGTCGTGTTGAGTCATCGCTCTCACGCGTGGGCCTCGACCTTTCCACGGTCGGCGACAAGAGTCCCTTTGAGCTTTCGGGCGGTCAGCAACGGCGTGTGGCATTCGCCGGCGTGCTCGCCATGGAGCCCGAAGTCCTGGTACTCGATGAGCCCATGGCGGGGCTCGATCCGGCTGCGCGCAGTGATTTCCTGGAGCTCATCGATCGACTTCACCACGATGGCCTGACCGTTGTCATGGTTTCGCACAGCATGGATGACCTGGCCAATTGCTGCGACCGTATCGTCGTAATGAACGAAGGTGCGGTGTTTGCCGAGGGAACCCCCGCGCAGGTGTTTGCGCATGCCGATGAGCTCAAGTCGATCGGCTTGGGCGTTCCCGCCGCCCAGCGTATGGCGCTGGCGCTTACGGAGGCGGGCGTGCCGCTGCGTCGCGGCGGGCTCTATACGGTTGAGTCTTTGGCCGACGAGTTGGTGGACCTGCTAATCGGTCGCTCGGGCGGTCCTTCTAACGTCGCGGACATTGCTAAATCCAAGACGGTTGCGCGAGAGGAGGGCTGCTAATGGAGGCGTTTTCGTTTGGCAGCTACTATCCCGGCGATAGTGCGATCCACCGCCTGGACCCGCGAACTAAGTTGCTCTTGGGCTTTGTGTTTCTGATCACGACGCTGACCGTCGGCGGTTTCCGCGGACTGGCCCCGGTCGCAATCTTCGTTGCCCTGATCTATACCGTGTCCCGGGTGCCGTTGCGCCGGGTCCTATCATCGATGGCGCCGCTGCTGGCGATTGTCGTGGTGGTCGCGGTGCTCAACCTGTTTTCCGACCAGAGCGGCCGCGTCCTGTGGCAGCTTGGCTTTTTGCAAGTGAGCGAGGGTTCGTTGCGTTCTGCGACGTTTATGGCGTGCCGCCTGACCCTGATGATGGCCGGCATGAGCGCCATTACGCTCACCACGCCCACGCTCGACCTCACCGCGGGCTTTGAGCGTCTGCTCGCACCGTTCGCACGCGTGGGGCTTCCGGCGCACGAGCTTGGCATGATTATGGGCATCGCGCTGCGGTTTATGCCGCAATTTGCCACCGAAATGAAACAGACAGCCGATGCGCAGGCAAGCCGCGGCGCGCGCGTGACGGGTGGTCCGCTCGGCGGCGTGCGCATACTCGCCAGCGTGGCAATTCCGCTGTTCACGGGTGTGTTTCGTCATGCCGAGACGTTGTCTGCCGCCATGGATGCCCGTTGCTATCATGGCGAGCAGGGCCGCACACGTCTGCATGCGCTTGCATTTGGCCGCGGCGATGCGTTGGCGGCGGTAGTGACGGCGTTGCTGCTCATCTGCGTCATCGTCATCAATCTTCAACTTGTTTAGGCGCGATTCGAGCGCAAGAAAGGGGTCCCTATGATCGACAACGACCGCACGGCGCAGCTCGAGCGCGCCTGTTCGTATCTCAGGCGCATTCCGGCGTGGTATCTGGCCACGACCGATGTGACCGACGGACATCAGCCTCGCGTGAGGCCGTTCTCGTTTGCCATGGTCGATGATGGCAAGCTGTGGTTTTGCACGTCGCGCGACAAGGACGTGTGGGCGGAGTTGAGTGCGAATCCCAAGTTTGAGGTATCGGGCTGGAAGCCGGGGGAGTGCTGGATCGTGTTAACTGGCGAGGCAGCGCTCGAGGATGATGCGGTCGTGAGCGACAAGGTGCGCCAGGCAGGCTTTAAGCACATGGTGGGCATTGGCGAGCAACACGATAGCGCCAACGACGGTCGCCTTGCGTTTTTCTCGGTGCGCAATATCGCCGCCCGCTTCTGCGATATCGACGGCAGCGAGGAGCGCCTGGTGCTCTAACGCTCACCAACCAGTATTCCGGGGTAGTTAATTAGCTAGTGCCAGGAGGACACATGGACGGATTGAAGACGGTGTTGGAGTATCTGACGTCAGTGCCGGCATGGTATTTGGCGACGAGCGTTGACGGACAGCCGCATGTGCGTCCGTTTTCGTTTGCGCAGATTCAGGACGGCAAGCTGTGGTTTGTAACGGCGCGCACCAAAGATGTGTGGCAAGAGCTGCTGCAAAATCAGCGCTTCGAGGCCACGAGTTGGTGGCCGGGCCATGGTTGGTTGATTCTGCGCGGGCGTGCGGGGCTGGAAGACCGGGCTTCGAGCGAAATGCGCGAGGCCGGATGGAAACATCTTGAGCGCTTGAGCGAGCACTATGAGGGGCCTAACGACCCCACGCTCGTCTTCTTTAGCGTCGAGGATCCCGAGGCTTTTATCTGCAATCACGACGAATGGGTGCCGGTCGAGCTCTAGCCGGCTGGCTCATCCTAACAACTTGGTTTTCGCATGGGCGGGCCCTGTATTGCCCGGCGCCGTTAGGAGCGCCGGTCAATACGGGGCCCGCTCCATTTGTCAATTCCTTCAAGCGAATGTGTCGGGAATGTTTCAATGCATGAATATGCAAGCCATTTACGTATTCATGCATCTTTTGGTGCTAAAGTTTCAACCCACTTCATAACGACCGCTGCGAAATGCGCATCGGTGCATAAATCGCAGACAAGGAGTCTGATATGTCATTGAAGGTTGGAATCGTTGGTGCGGCTGGATATGCCGGTGCCGAGCTCATTCGCCTCGTCCTCGGTCATCCCGAGTTTGAACTTGCTGCCATTACGTCTAACGCCGATGCCGGCCAGCCGTTGTCTGCGGTGTACCCGAGCTTTGCTGGCGTGAGCGATCTGGTCTTCACGACGCATGATGCCCCCGAGCTCAAGAACTGCGACGCGGTCTTTTTGGCCGTGCCGCACACGGCTGCCATGGCACAGGTGCCCGCCCTGCTTGCCGCAGGCGTTTCCTGCTTCGACTTGTCTGCCGACTACCGCCTGAGCGATCCGGCCGTGTTCGAGGCATGGTATGCCGCCGAGCACACGAGCCCCGAGTTGCTCAAGACCCGTGCCTTCGGTCTGCCCGAACTGTTCTCCCAGGATTTGGAGACCGCTGCATCCGACCACGCCGACGGCAAACCCTTGCTGGTCGCCTGCGCCGGTTGCTATCCCACCGCAACGAGCCTTGCCGCCGCGCCCGCCGTGCGCGCCGGCTGGGTTGCCCAGAGTGGCCCCGTGATCGTTGACGCCATCAGCGGCGTGACGGGTGCCGGTAAGTCCTGCAACGCCCGTACGCATTTTTGCAGTGCCGACGAGAACTTGGAGGCCTACGGCGTGGGCAAGCATCGCCACACGCCCGAGATTGAGCAAATCCTTGGCCTGACCGATCGCGTCGTCTTCACCCCGCATCTGGCACCGCTCAAGCGCGGCCTGCTCTCCACGGTGACGCTGCCGCTCACGCCGCAGGCCATCGACTCCCTGGCTCTTGAGGATGTCGTCGACTATTACAAGCAGTTCTACGCTGGACGCACCTTCGTGCGCGTACTCGATGCCGGTCAGCAGCCTAAGACGGCTTCGGTCGTCGGCACCAACGCCGCCCAGATTGGCCTCGCGCTCAACAAGCGCGCGGGCGTTCTGGTGGCGACGGGCGCCATCGACAATCTGTGCAAGGGCGCTGCGGGCCAAGCAGTCCAGTGCGCCAATATCGTCTTTGACTTTGACGAGCGACGAGGCTTGCCCACAGTGGCGTGCCCGGTGTAGCACATTCGATTGTTAACGATTTGGTAGTCGGGCATCGAGCGGGACGCCACTCTTAAGCTGGTCTCATGATCACGACTGGCATGGCGCACCAACCGATGTCCGTTTTTTGTTTGACATAAGGAGTCATAAAGACGATGAATACCGAGCTGTTTGATATCAAGATTCGCGCCGTCGAGGGCGGCGTTACGGCTGCGGCTGGTTTTAAGGCTGCGGGCATCCATGCTGGGTTCCGCAAGAACCCCGAGCGCCTGGATTACGCGCTCGTCGTGCCCGATAAACCCTGTCCCGGTGCCGGCGTGTTTACCACCAATCGCTTTTGCGCGGCGCCCGTGCAGGTGAGCCGTGCCAACCTGGGCGGTGCCGACAAGGGCTACGGAATCATCGCCGGCGTTTCGGTCAACTCTGGCAATGCCAACGCCGCCACGGGTGAGACGGGTCTTGCCTGCGCGCACGAGACGTGCAGCATCGCATCGCAGGTCATCGGCTGCGAGCCCCAGCAGATTCTGGTTGCCTCCACGGGTGTGATTGGCCAGATTCTGCCGATCGACACGTTTGAGACTGCCATTCCTGCTGCCTACGAGGCACTTTCCGCCCACGGTGGCGCCGATGCCGCTCGCGCCATCATGACGACCGACACGCACTCCAAGGAGTACGCCGTGTGTTACCGCAGCGAGGCCGCGGGGCACGCAGGCAATGCCTATACGGTGGGCGGTATGTGCAAGGGCTCGGGCATGATCATGCCCAACATGGCAACCATGATCGCGGTCATCACTACCGATGCCCCCGTCGAGTCGGCGGCGCTCCACGCCCTGTTGCTCTCCACCGTCAAGCAGACCTTCAACAAGGTAACGGTCGATTCCGACACCTCGACTAACGACACCTGCATCATGCTTGCCTCCGGCGCCGCCGCCGCAGATGCCGAGCCTATTGTCGAGGGCTCTGACGCCTTCGACGAGCTGGCCTTTGCCGTGCATGAGGTGTGCGAGAGCCTGGCGCGCAACATCGCCGCAGACGGCGAGGGCGCATCCAAACTCGTGACGGTTAGCGTCACCGGCGCCGTGAACGACGAGGAGGCCGATATCGCCGCTCGTGCTGTTGCCAACTCGCCGCTCGTCAAGACCTGCATCGCCGGCCACGACTGCAACTGGGGCCGCGTTGCCATGGCGCTCGGCAAGTGCGGCGTGCAGTTTAACCAAGAAGATGTGTCCATCGACATGATGGGTATGCCCGTCTGCCGTGATGGCCTGACCGTTCCCTTTGACGAGGACGAGGCGCTGCGTCGCTTTGAGGCGCCCGAGATTGTGATCTCGGCAGACCTGGGCGCAGGGGACGCGGCGACCACCGTGTGGACTTGCGACCTCACGCACGAGTACATCTCCATTAACGGCGATTACCGTTCCTAGACTCCCGATGTGCCGCGCGTCCCGCTGCAATCGCGGGCAACGAGGTGCGGCGCGATAGCTACACGAAAGACGAGGCAGACTATGAAGTTCGCACGCGATTGTCGCTCGAGCGAATCCAACGAAGTTACCGCGCAGCTGCTGTTCGAGGCGCTGCCGTGGATTAAGAACCTGACCGGTAAGACGGTCGTTATCAAGTACGGCGGTGCCGCCATGGTCGACGAGCAGCTGCGCCGTGACGTGATGAGCGACATCGTCCTGCTCAAGATTATCGGCATGCGCCCCGTTATCGTGCACGGTGGCGGCAAGGCCATCAACGAGGCGCTCGGCCACTACGACATCCCCGTCGAGTTTAAGAACGGCCAGCGCGTGACCACGCCTGCCACCATGGATATCGTGCGCGAGGTACTGGGCGGCAAGGTCAATCAGGAGCTGGTCGCGGCGCTCAACCACCACGGCAACCTGGCCGTGGGCGTGTCCGGCAGCGACGCCGGTACCCTTATCGCCGAGCCACTCGACCCAGAGCTCGGCCGCGTAGGCAAGGTCACGCACGTCAACACCGACTATATCGAGCGTTTGCTCGACAGCGAGTACATTCCCGTTATCGCCACGGTCGCAGCGGGGGAGGACGGTGGCTTCTTCAACATCAACGCCGATACCGCCGCCGGCGCCGTTGCGGCGGCGCTCCACGCGCATAAGGCAATCTTCTTGACCGATGTCGACGGCCTGTACAAGGACTTTAGCGATAAGGATTCGCTCATCTCCAACCTGACGCTCGACGAGGTCAACGAGATGCTCTACGGCGGCGAGGTCGATAAAGGCATGATTCCCAAGCTGCGCGCCGCCGTCGATGCGCTTACCGCTGGCGTGTTCCGAGCCCACATCATCAACGGCACGACGCCGCACTCGCTGCTGCTGGAGCTGCTGACCGATGCTGGCGTCGGTACCGTGATTCACTCCACCGAGACGGCCTACGAGTTCGATACGCATCCGCACCCGCTTTCGACGTTTGCCGCGCGCCTGACCGAGAACCTTGACGAGGTCGAAAAGCTCCAGACGGTCTAGCTGACCCGCGGTCGTCGCGTCCCTGCACCCATAGCCCTGCGCCGTACGGCGCCCAACGAAAGGCATCCCATGTCACTTGCAACTCAACAATCGCTCGAATCCCATTACGTTATGCATACCTTTGGTCGCTCTCCGGTAGAGTTTGTCGAAGGCCACGGCATGAAGCTCACCGGTGATGACGGCCGTGAGTATCTTGACTTTCTTGCCGGTATCGGTGCGTGCAGCCTTGGCCACGGCAACCCTGCAGTGCTCTCGGCGCTCGAGGCGCAGACCAAAAAGCTCATGCATGTCTCCAATTACTTCTACATCGAGCAGCGCGGACAGGTCGCGGCGCTGCTGTCCAAGCTTGCCAACGACGACGTAGATGGTGCGTGCGTGCTGGCCGATGCCATTGCCGCCGGCGATGAGACCACGGCCGCTGCGCTCGGTGCCCCGGCTGCGGACGAGCAGGTGTGGGAGACGTTCTTTGCCAATTCTGGTGCCGAAGCCAACGAGGGCTCGATGAAGCTCGCACGTCTGTACGCCAAGCGTGCTGGTAACGGCGGCAACACCATCGTATGCATGCGCGGCGGCTTCCACGGCCGTACGCTCGAGACCATTGCCGCCACCATGCAGGATTGGCTGCAGGACAGCTTCCGTCCGCTGCCGGGTGGCTTTGTGGCCTGCTCGCCCAACGATGTCGACGAACTGCGTTCGATCTTTAAGCAGCTGGGAAGCGAGGTCTGCGCTGTCATGCTCGAGCCGATTCAGGGCGAGAGCGGTGTGCACCCCATGACCGAGGAGTTTATGGCGGCGGCGCGTGACTTGGCACACGAGGCAGGCGCCGTTCTTATCGCCGACGAAGTCCAGTGTGGCATCTTCCGCTCCGGCAAGCCGTTTGCATTCCAGACCTATGGCGTGGAACCCGACATTATGAGCCTTGCCAAGGGCATTGCCGATGGCGTGCCCATGGGTGCCGTGGTGGCAAAGAAGGAAATCGCCGACGTGTTTAAGCCGGGCGACCACGGCTCGACCTTTGGCGGTAGCTGCTTGGCTGTCGCGGCGTGCGCCGCGACGCTCTCCGCGCTCGTGCGCGGCGGCTATGCTGAGCATGCCGCCAAGGTGGGCGCCTATATGGAGCAGGCGCTGGCCAAGCTTCCGCACGTTACCGAGGTGCGCGGTCGCGGCTTGATGCTCGGCTGCGACTTGGATGACGCTGCGGGCGATGCGCATGATATTGTTGCCCGCGCGCTTGCCGCCGGCGCTGTGATTAACGCTACTGGTGCCCACACGCTGCGTTTCCTGCCGCCGCTTGTCTGCGAGGAAGTCGACGTGGACGGCCTGATCGAGATCCTGGCGGGCGTTTTGGGCTAACGCGGCGCAATAACTCAATTTGGACCGGGTTCCGGAATGCGGACGTGCCCTATGCGGCATGATTCAGCGGTCTGGAGCCCGTTTTGCCACAAATCTGCAATGGCCAGGAGGTGGCGCGCGCAGACGTGGTGTAAGAGCGTCCCGAGGTCCGTCGCTGCAAGTCCCGATGTTACTCCTTCTTGAGACCGCGCCTCTCGACTATCTCGTCCACTATCTCCCTGGCGCGCCGCCCGAGCGCGCGGCGCCTCCCCTCTGTCGGGGCCGGCCTGCCCGCGGGCTCGGCGAAGCCCTCGGCGGCCGAGGCCTCGGAGAACACGCGCTGCTGGGACCACTGCCCCTCGGTCTCCATGAGGCTCGCGCACGTCAGGCGCAGCATCGACTCCCTCGAGGGGAAGGACTGCACGACCCTGTAGCGGCGCTTTATCTCGCGGTTGGCGCGTTCCTGGACGTTGTTGGTGCGGAGCTTGGCCCAGTGCGCCCTGGGGAAGGCCGTGAACGCCAGCGCGGAGTCCTCGGCCTGCTCGAAGACCTCGCCGGCCCTGGCGGACACCGACGCCACCCAGGGCGCCGCCTCGGCCCACACGCAGCGCGCGAGGTCGGGGTCGTCCTGGTAGACCGCGGCGTGCACGAGGTCCCTGACACCGCCTTGGAGTCCTCGGGCCTGCCCGAGCAGGCGCTCTGGAGGTTGCGCTGCAGGTGCGTCACGCAGCGCTGCCAGGCGCAGCCCTGGAACAGGCGCGAGACGGCGGCCACGAGCCCGGCGTGGTGTCGGAGACCACGAGGCGAACGCCGGCCAGCCCGCGCTCGCGCAGCCCGCCGAGGAATGCCGCCCAGGAGTCCTCGCTCTCGGTGTCGACCACGTCGCAGCCCAGGAAGTGCTTGCGCCCGTCGGCGCCCAGCCCGATCGCGGTCACGACGCCCTGCGAGACGACCGACGAGCCGACCCTGCAGCTCATGTAGGTGGCGTCGAGCCACAGGTAGCAGCACGGCGTGCCCGACAGGTCGCGGCGGCGGAACTCCGCCACCTCGGCGTCGAGGTCGGAGCAGAGGCTCGAGACCTCCGAGCTCGACAGCGAGGATATGCCCAGCTTGGACGCCACGCGCTCGACCTTGCGGGTGGACACGCCGCATACGTACATCTCCTGCACGATGGCGGCCACCGAGGTGTCGACGCGCGACCATCGCGCGAGCATGCCCTCGGGGTAGTAGGTGCCGTGCCTGAGCTTGGGTATCTCGAGCTCCACGTCGCCCACGGCGGTCTTGAGCGACCTGGGGCGGTAGCCGTTGCGGCTGTTCTCCCTGCCGTCGCTGCGCTCGTTGCGGCTCGCGCCGCACATCTGCTGGGCCTCGGAGTCCATCAGCGCGTTCATCACGCTGCCCAGCACCCTGCACGCGAACTCGCGCGCGTCGCCGCACTCCTGCCAAAGCCTCGCCGCCTCGAGGGCCTCGTCGCGGCCGAGGCGCAGTACACTCTCTTCTTGGGGCATCGCCTTTCCTTCCATCCGTCACCTTCATTACTCCAACGACGAATTCTAGGCGGTGTCCCCTCCCTTTCGAGAAAGGGCGGAGGCGGGGCATGCCCCGCCTCTTACACCACATCTCTGCGCGCTACCGGCCAGGAGAGCCTTTGGACAAAAAATGCCAAATGTGAGTACTGTCACCAGCTGAATCTCATATGAAACCGACTATCTAGGATTAGTTAGACCACACATGTTCAGTTATGTTAATGGGGAAACAGCTAGCAAAGGCTTCAAATCGCTGATTCAGGGCTAGATTTACCCAGCGAAACCCAAAAATCGCTGCTACAAAATTAGTAACAGTACTCATTTTTGCCATTTTTTGGCCACGGCCTTTGTGACGGACGTGCTGGCGGGTTCGAATCCCATGCACCGGGCGCAAACAAAAACGGTCCCCTTTCGAGGACCGTTTCCAAATCAGTGGTGGGCGATGAGGGATTCGAACCCCCAGCCTTGTGCGTGTAAAGCACCTGCGCTAACCGTTGCGCCAATCGCCCGTGCGGAGAGAGTATAGCAAAACAATCGCCTCATTCATCTCATATCCATTAAAGGTAACCGTCGCGTGTCACAGCCCTTGATTATCGACTTTATCCGAACACCTCCCATA
>NZ_QSFY01000022.1:0-14601 GCF_003467965.1 Collinsella sp. AM42-18AC | reverse complement strand
CTATATTTGGCTAAATTATTCCGGCGCTAACAATGGTTGGCGCTTGGGTCGATGTCCCGTGCTATTCGCAGTACCCGGAACTTCCTACTGGCTGTGAGTCGGTTGCCCTTACAAACTTGCTTAACTACTATGGTTTCGGTTTAGGTAAGACGATTATTGCGGATTACTATTTGCCCAAGGGAAGCAATGGCAATTTTGTTACCGCTTTTGATGGCAATCCAAGGCGTAGCAGCGGGGGTCTCATGGGATGCGTCGCACCTGCGATTACTATTGCTGGTAATAACTTTCTGCGTGCTGCTGGAAGTGGCAAGCAGGCAAAAGACGTTTCTTTCTCGTCAATTTCTTCCATTAAGAACAGGCTGACCTGTGGTCAACCTGTTGAGATGTGGAATACCGAATGGGGAAGTTGGCCAGGAGGCCGTTATGCTGCGCGTTGGTATAACGGGCATTCCTATGGTCTGTGGGGCGGTAATCATGCCGTAGTCCTTAAAGGCTATGATGACGAGCAGGGAATTGTCTATCTTTCGGATTCGATTAACGGCAATGTTACGCGAAATGCCCAAGTGTTCTTCGGCACGTGGCAACAGATGGATAGCCAGGCCGTGGTAATTGAATAGCCATGATGCTAAAAGGGGAGAACTCGACGAGCTCTCCCCTTTTGCTACTTTGTTAATCTAGCTACGCCGTCTTCTTACGTCCAAATAGTTCGTCCCAGTTACTGGCTGCCAAAACTGTTCCGCATACAATTACAACGCAGCAGATTACGGATGCCATGTCGGGAATTGTTCCAAGCAAGATCAGGCCAAAGACCACTGACCATGCCGAATAGGAGATATTCAGAGCCATCGCACGCGCTGCTCCGATTGCCGCAATGCCCTTGTAATAGAACAGATAGGATGCAGTTCCTGCGAGTCCGGCGAGTGCAATAATCAATGTGGGCATGCTTGGGATAGCGCCCAACGTGAAATGCCATGCTCCGAAGAGGGGGAGTACGAGCACTCCATAAACAAGTGCACTTGTAGTTTCGCGGATTTGCAAAGCCGTTTCGTCATCAACGGCATCATCTTTCATTCCCCATGCGCACAGCACCGCTTCGGATCCCCATCCAATAACGGCAAGCACCGCCCCGAGTAAGCCGAGGGGGGCATTTGCAATCTCACTCGACCCGGCCGATAGATAGCCCATCGTCATTACGCCGCAAAGAGCAACGAGAAGGGAAAGAATCTGGCCTTTGCCCATTTTCTCCTTCAGCAGCACGAAGGAAAGGAATGCTCCGACTGCGGGATAGAAGGCGGAGATGATTGCCGTGTAGGCAGCTCCGATGTTATTAATTGCCAATACGTAGCCGGTCATTCCGATAGGTCCACCGAGTAGAGCGCCGGCGATGACGACCTTGCCCGAACGAGTTTTAAGTGCAGCGAGCGTGTCTTTCAGTCTGCCTCGGACTCCCATGTAGCCAAAGAGCCAGATTGCACAGAAGGCATCATGGAGAAAGGATCCCGCAATGGAGGCGCATGCAAGCGCTTCCGCCGATCCAATATAGGGCGCAAGCGCCAAGCCGATTCCAAGAATTACTGTATCAAGGCCCCAAAGAAGACCGCTAAAAAAGCCGAATTGCATCGTTACTCACCTTTCCGATAGATCTCCAGTGCCTTTTTAAGGTATTTGGCACCGTAATTGAAGTAGATATAGAGCCATTCGCCCACGAAGTCGCCTTCGGCTTCTTTCAGAAGAGACCAGAGGTACCAGCACCATCCTGCAAGGGCAATGTGCGCATAGTTATGCGCAATTTCGTTGTTTGTTGCCCTGCGCCCAAAATATGCATCAAGCGCGCGGTCGACTTCATCTTCGGAAAGCTCACAGCAGACACTGCAAGTTCCAAAATCGTTCGCGTAATCGCTCATGCCAGCATATTCCCAGTCAATGAGATAGTACTTGTCGTTTTCATCGATAAGAAAATTGAGGTAGAAGAAGTCATTGTGACAAAGGCATTTTGGCGCATTGTCGGCCTGAACAAAGCGCTCCAATTCATCGATTTCGGCGGCCATTTCCCTGTAGCCTGGAATGTCGATGGGACCTTTTTCCAGAAGAAGTGATTCGTAGCGCTTCGCTTCGAGGTAGAAGTCAAATTCGGTTTCGACGTTTGCACCGCTCTCGTGAAGCGAACGACACATCTGCATCATTCGATTCATTTGGGCAGCATCGTGTGGATTAGGCTGCTTTGCGTTGGGTACAAACTTCGAAATTTTCCAACCGCGCTTTGGGTCCTCATGGATGAACGTATCGTCAAGGCCGAGTTCCTTGGCCTTTTTAAGTGCGGCTACTTCTCCATTTCTGTTAATAAGCAGTTCGGTTCCGACTCCCGGATGGCGGTAAACGTACTCTCCATCATTGGTTCTAAAGTGGCACGATAGGTTCGTAAGACCTTGTTTAAGGGGATAAACGTCGTGAATCTCTGATTTGGAGCAGCCGAGCACTTGCTCGATGTTATCGAAAATATCGGAGTCAACGTTTTCGATAAAATGCGGATCAAAGGCACGCAGCTCATCAAGAGAATCGAATTCGTTGATCTCGCCCTCAGGATACTTCTTGATCACCATATCGAGCTCCTTGATGTGCTCGATATACAGATCTTCCCAAAGTTTGTCCGTTGTTTCGGGCTTGTTATATTCCGTTTCAAGAATCTGCTTAAACGCAAGCGAGAAGGCTTTATCAAAGTAGACATGCCCGAGCATGTACCATGCATCGGACCCGCCAATCGTAACATTGGTGATTCTATCCATTGCTCCCGTTTGAATGCACCATTCTTTGGTGGCGCCTTCAGCATATTGAGCAGAATAAAATGCTTTCCAAACATATGCTTCAAACGGATTGTTTAGAAGGTAATCATCGCTTGAGCAAATGTAGGTGTTGCCAAGTCGCTCCCTTACGCACATAAGTGATGCGTGGTTATTTTTGGATGCGTATTCGTTGTTGACGACAATCGAAACGCCGAACTTGCTTTCAAGATAGAAGAAATATTCTTTTTTATAGCCGACAACGACGGTGATATTGCTGATACCTGCGTCTTGCAGCTGCCTAATCTGACGTTCGATGAGAATCTCACCACGTACCTTTAAAAGGCCTTTGGGCTTTTCATACGAAATGGGAGCAAAGCGGCTCGAAAGCCCCGCAGCCAATATCACTGCGTTTTCAACCTTATAGGGGTGAAGTGCTTCGTAACCGCTGTCGGTTAGGCTGTCCGATTCGAGAAGGCCCTCATTCGTAAGCTCTTTATTTGCTGCGTTTACCGATCCAAGTGAGAGGCCAGTGCGCTCGGCAACTTCTCGCTGGCTGGCATATGGGTTCTTTAGGTATTCGTACAGAACAGTAAAGTTACGCTTGGTCAGTTCCACTGCAGGCCTCCAATTAAGATGTTCATTGCTTAGGGAAAGAATAGAATGATTGAACGTTTTGTTCAATTTAATATATTTATCTACATAGACTGAACAGACAGTAACGAAAATCAATCCTGGAATGTGGATTAAAATAAATAAATGAGATATCTGGGAGGGTCGCTTATGTATCGATTCGAAAAGAAGGCCACGTTTGTTTGTGCTGCTGCGTCATTAGTCACTGCTTGCTGCTTGCCCCTGAGTGCGAATGTCGCGTTTGCACAGGATTCCGTTGAGGCTCAGAGTATTGAGTCAAAAGCGGATTTTTCTTCTGTGGTTTCCGATGATTTGCAACCTGATAATTCTTCCGTCATAAAAGATGGCTGGCAACGAGACGAGTCGTCTGGAGTTTGGTATTACGGAAAAAACGGTAAACACCAAACTGGCTGGCTGCAAAGCGGGGGCTATTGGTATTGGCTTGATCCAGCCAATGATGGTGCAATGCAGACAGGTTATTTCAATGTGACCGATGCTGGCGGATCGACTGTTTCGTTTTATGCGAATGACGGCAATGCCGCAACGCCTTTTGGCGCGCTATATCAGAACTGCTGGCTACGTAACTCAGATGGAAATTGGTTTTATGCCAATGCTGGAGGCGATTTAGCTGCTGGTTGGTTTTATCAAGACGGCACATGGTATTACCTGGATCCTGCCACCCATATAATGCAGGTTGGTTTTGTCGACCCCGGGAGCGGGAAATACTATTTAGATGCCACTGGTGCTATGAAAACCGGCTGGATTCTCGTTGACGGGAATTGGTACTGGGCTTATTCATCGGGTGCCCTTGCTTCGTCATGGCAAACGATAGGTGGGGCTCGCTATTATTTTGACCCACAGACGTTCATCATGTTTAAGGGTCGTCAAAAGATTGATGGAAGAACCTACATTTTTGGTGACTATGGCCTCGCAAATGGATGGTACAAAGACGGAGCAGATTGGTATTACTGCTCTAACGGTATTGCGGCCACTGGCTGGAAACTCGTTAACGGCGCTTGGTATTATCTCGACCCAGCCTCCGATGGTAAGATGTCCGTTGGGTATTTAGACCTTGGCAATGCAGCTTATTATTTAAAGCCTAACGGGGCTATGGCTGTTGGTTGGGCTCAGGTCGAGGACGGCTGGTATTTCGCCTCCCAATCTGGTGCACTTATTTCTGGCTGGTATAAAGAGGGCACGAGCTGGTATTACCTGGACCCTGTTAGCCATCTCATGAAAACGGGCTTATTTGAGGTGGGCGGCAACGATTTTTTTGCAAACCAGAGCGGTAGGCTTATGGTTTCCAGCTGGGTTACCGTTAATGACGGCGTTCAAAGATACGCTGATGATAATGGATATCTTTGCAAGGATGTGATTCGCGAAAACGGCACTATCCTTAAAACCGCCGGAGCTGATGGTTGGCAGGTTGCGTCCGGCTGGGTTAACGTCGCAAATCTAAGGTTTTACGCAGAGCCCGGAACGGGCGTCATTCATCGTGGATGGCTGCAGATTGACGGCGATTGGTATTGGCTTGATGCTGATTCTGGCGTGATGAAGACCGGATGGGTTTTTACTGGCGGTGCATGGTATTACCTAAACGCTGACGGAAAAATGGCAACTGGTTGGAAATGCCTGAATGGAACATGGTATTACCTTGAGTCCAATGGAAGCATGCATGTTGGCTGGCTTAAAGATTCGGGTAAGTGGTATTGGTTAGACGGCAGCGGCGCTATGGCAACGGGCGCAAGAACCATCGATGGCGTTCGTCGAGTTTTCTGGAGCGATGGACAGTGCGACAAAGTTGGCTGGCAAAATCCATCCCAGTATCCTCAGGTCAGTTCTTGGACTGTTCGGCTGCCTGGCTATTGCACCGGATACTTTACCTATGTGACCCCTTCTCGCATTTCTGTCGAAGCAACGCGGGAAGATTGCGTGAACGCCTTTATCCAGCGCGCCTATGAGTATATTGGTACGCAATATATTGAGCCTTGGTCTACCGCTCCCGGTGGAGCTGTTGATTGCTCTGGTTTTGTCTTGCAGTGCCTTTATGCTACTGGCATGGATATGGGTGTTTACAACCCTTATAACCATCGCTGGGATCCAAGCCAAACCTATAATTCCATGAATTGGTATCGAAGCAATATCTTTATGCCCGTGAGCACGAGCTCGATTCAACGCGGCGATGTGATTTATTACCGCGGTCATATTGCAATTGCACTTGGCGGCGGCTTGATGATTGATTCCTGGCCTCATCAAGGTGTCGGAATTCATCCTATTAGTGCAAGGGGAAATGTAATCGGCGCAGCTCGTCCGTTTATTTAATAGATTCCCTGCAAGACAGTCGGTACCGGTTGGGGGCCTGAAATGAATGCTCGGATTGATCATCGAATTTGCTGGCGAGTAATTGGCTTGATGCTATTTTCCGCCTTACTCTCAGTTATAGCCCCCGCATTTTCTTGCACTGCTTATGCCGTGGAAGAGGGGGCGGATAACGGTGTCGTAGAGCGCGACTCGACAGGTGGGCCGGGAGCATTGGTCGGTGGCGGTTGCTCTCAAGACTCCAGCGATTGTGCCGGCAAAACAACGGAAGATTCGAGCCTACAGGTTGTCGAAAGCCATGACCCGTCGACTACAGAACAACTATCTGGATGGCAATGGAACGGTTTGTCCTGGTATTACTATCTAGATGGCTGTCGTTTGACCGGAATTCAGAATATTGACGACTCGCTGTACTACTTGGACCCCGCTCGTGACGGCGCAATGAGCTGCGGCTGGATTTTTACTGAAAATAAGTGGTATTACGCGGGTCCGTCAGGCGCTTTGGCAAGTGGCTGGCAGTTTATTGGAGACCAATGGTACTGGTTTGACTCCCTTAACAGCTGTTCTATGGCTACTGGTCGACGTGTTATTGATGGGCACCCTTATCTTCTTGGAACCTATGGACTGATTAATGGATGGTGCCTTGATAACGGTTTATGGTATTGGGGTAGCAATGGTGAAGTCTTAACCGGCTGGCTTCAAACTGGCAATAACTGGTATTGGCTTGATCCCGCCAATGATGGTGTTATGTCTAGAGGAATCGTTTCTGTCGGTTCGTCTCGTTACTATTTATCGGATTCCGGCGCAATGGCTGTTGGTTGGGCGTTTGATGGGACGGACTGGTATTACGCTGACGGTTCCGGCGCACTTGCATCGGGCTGGCGTTTGGTGAATGGCGTTTGGTATTGGCTCGATGTCGCAAATGACAATAGAATGGCTACCGGCTTTTTTGTCATCGGATCCAATCAGTATCATTTTTCTTCAACGGGAGCGTTGTCACTCGGCTGGTTTATGAGCGATGGAGACTGGTATTACGCTGAGCCTTCTCATGCGTCGGGCATTATAAAGGCTGGATGGCTGAAGGACGGTAGTCAATACTATTATCTCGATCCTGCCGCCGACGGTAAAATGCTGCTTGGTCATTTTTCTGTAAATGGGAAAAGCTATTATGCAAAAGCTTCAGGCGCTGTTGCTTGTCGTGAATGGGTTGATGTCCAGGACTCGGTTCAGGATGAGCCATCTAAGGCTTTTGCAGGTTCTGATTGCTCATTGTGTGGAGCATTGCTTAATGGAAAACTGTTTACATCAAACGGCGATGGCGAATTGATCGAAGCTCACGGGTTTGTGATGCTTGGAGGCTGTAAGTTCTATGCTGATCCAACCGATGGCTCCCCCTGCGCTGGATGGAAGAACGTTAACGGAAAATGGTACTTCTTTGATGAGACCGCTGGCTATGCACGATCTGGCTGGCTGTACAAGGATGGCTCCTGGTTCTATTTGGACCCATCTACCTACGTTATGAAAACCGGCTGGGTTGCCGTTAACGGATCTTGGTATTACTTGAATTCGTCTGGTTATATGCAAACAGGGTGGCTTAACCTGGGGGGTACCTGGTATTGGTTTGACGCTAGTGGTGCCATGGCTACTGGCTGGCGCGTTGTGGACGGATCCTGGAATTATTTCATGGCCAACGGCGCGTGGGTGTCAGACTATATGGATGCTAAGGCTCAAAGTTATTCAAGCAATACAAATTGGCTGATACTTGTCGATACGTCACGTTGCGTTACGAGTATTTACACTGGATCCTGGAATAACTGGTCCTTAAACCGTCGATATGTATGTTCGACGGGAAAGGCTAGCACGCCTACGGTGATAGGGGAGTATCAAGTCTACGGTAAGGGATACTCCTTTGGGCATGGATATACTTGCTATTACTACACGCAGTTCTATGGTGATTACCTATTCCATTCCTCACCCTACTATGTTAACAGCAATCGCGTGATGGATCCCACGATGGGGGTCCCATCCTCTGCCGGATGCGTGCGTCTTGAGATCCAGAACGCAAAATGGATTTACGATAATATTCCTTATGGAACGAAGGTTGTTACTTATTGATATTAGGCACTCGTTTTAAGAGACAGGGATAAATACTCTATTTTTAAAAGAGTTTCTTTTAACTGAGGGTGCTTTGATAATCTTTAGCAATGAATTTGGGAGGATTTTTGGAAATAGAAATGGGAAATGATATTGGCGTATGCGTACTTCTCTCAGCTTATAAACCCGATCTTAAGTTTTTCGCGGAACAACTTGATTCGATAGATAAACAAACGTTTCCGCTTACGCTTCTAGTTAGAAATGACTGCCCTGAATCGGATTCATTAGAGCGGTTTATCCAAGCGCATATAACGAAAAACGCCTATCGGTATTATCACGGTGATAATAATCTCGGTTATGTCAAATCGTTCGAGGCGCTGCTCTCCTTGGCGGAAGGGGATTACGTAGTACTTTGCGATCAGGATGATATTTGGGAGCCTAATAGAGTTGAAGTTTCGCTCAACCATATGCTAGAAGAAGGCTCAATTCTAGATGTTTGTGATAGATCGGTAATTGACGAAAACGGAAATATTCTGGTAAAGAGTTATAGGAAAGCTCATCCTAATTCGCCGGAAGTAAATTGGTGCTCTGGAGAGGATATTACTGTACAGGCCGCAAGCGTATGTTACGGCATTGGTATGGCTCTCATGTTAGATGCGAGTGCGGCGAAGTCGATGATTCCCTTTCCGGAATCGACTGCACATGACTTGTGGTTGACATTGGGTTGCAGTGAACTGGGGAAGTGCAGCTTTACTATGACTCCTTTGGTTAAGTATCGTCGACATGGTGGTAACGAAACTGGATTCCTTGCAGGTGTTTCTTCAAAAGATGATTGGTATTCGACAAGAGTTAAAAACAGGGTTGATACTGCTAGGCGATTTGCCGATAGATTTCCCGATTCACCGCATCTAAAGGAAATATTGGGGTTCGCTGAAGCAAGGGAGCGGCGCTCCATAATTGGTTTACTTAAATACCGACGAGCTTGCCCGTCTATCGCTAAAGCAGATATCATTATACGTCTTGTGCCGAATTGGCTGTTTATTTTGATTTTAAAAGAACTTAAAGCTGCGAGATAGCTCCGTATCCTCATTTCGACAGGTTTAGAAGGGCACTTATATTTGTGAAGGCCACAGAGAAGACTCTTTCGATTAAACTTAATATGTTCTGGAATACCGTCGGTTCGTTGACTAATTTAGGCTGTCAGTGGCTTATCACCATTTTGGTCGTTCGGCTGTCTGATGGATATAGTGCTGCAGGCATTTATTCGCTGGCTATGTCTATTTTCAACATGTTTTCTCAATTAGCCCAATACAGGATGTACACGGTGCAAATTGCAGATGTTGAAAGGAAAAACTCTGCTGGTGAATACCTGACTTTTCGTTTCTTTACTACGTTTATAGCGTTTGCAATGTTAGCCGTCTATTCCATTGCAACGTGTCGTATTGGTACGGTGCCCGCTATTCTTCTGTATGCTCTCTATAAAACCGCTGGCTTAGTCATTGATGTCATGCATGCTAATGATCAGGTTGGTCATAGGATGGACTATATTGGGAAATCCCTCATAATGCAGGGCATCGGCTCTCTCCTTTCATTCATTCTTGTCTTTGGATTTTTCAATAGCCTCGAAGGTGCACTGTTGCTTATGACGGTAGTGACAATAGGCATTGGAGTTATTTACGATTTTCCAAGATCAAATCGGATTTCTGCAATCAAGCTTGGAATTAGCGGAGCGAAGGTCAGAGCCTTCCTATGTAGCTGTTTGCCCATCGTTCTGGGCGGCATTGCTGCTTCTGCGGCGCCGAATATTCCCAGGCAGTATTTATCTTATTCATTCGGAGATTCTGCTCTGGGTATTTATGCATCAGTTGCTGCACCTGTGGCAATTATCCAAATGGGTGCGACTTATATTTATAATCCTTTATTAGGTTATCTAGTAGAGCGTTACCATTCTAGAGAAAAGTCCTTTTTTTCGCTCATAGGTAAAATACTTGCTGGCATCTTTTTTGTCGGTGTCATATCTTCAGTTGCCCTTTTCTTTTTCGGTAAATTATTGCTGTCACTGTTTTATGGCGCTGGAATAGCTAAACATACCGATCTCCTTCAGCCTATGTTGGCTTGTGCCTTTTTGACTGGGATCGCTTGGTTTGTCAACGATTTGCTGGTTTCTCTTGATAATTACCGAGGGGTATTTGTTGGCAGCATGCTGTCCTTAATTAGTGCTGTCGCTGTTATGGCTCCTGCGCAAATGCTGTTTGGCTTAAATGGCCCTACTGTATCGGCGCTTATATCCAATGCCATTTGCCTTATTTATCAGTCTTCTGTTTTGGGGAAACAGACGCAACAATGGTTCGGGGAAAAGGGATAGGCCGATGATGTCTAAAGCTCACGCGCTATTAAAGCTTCAAAACACTGAATTGGATATCCTTCAGGTTGTCGCCGCATTCTGCTCTAAGCACGGCATCAGGTGGTGGCTTGACGGTGGAACATGTTTAGGAGCAATGCGTCATAGGGGGTTTATCCCTTGGGATGATGATATAGATATCGGAATGATGCGTTCAGATTATGACCGCTTTTGCTCTTTAGCCGAGGGTGGGTTACCGGAAGGATATTCGCTCCATACATCGCGGAATACTACTGGCTATGCTGCGATGTTTGCTAAGGTGTATCGCGATGGAACTCGCTTCGAGAATCAAGAGGCTCGAGAGGCTTCCAGTTCGATGGGCATTTTTGTCGACATCTTTCCATATGACCAGCTCTATACAGATAAACGCCTTCGTGCAAAGCAAGTCCGAACTGCATCAATTGCACAGAAAAGAGCTTATTTATATCATTCTTCTTCCATTGTTGTCCCTCATAAAGGGTTCCTTGGTCAACTCGAGCAAATTGGTTGTTCTGCTATGCACGTGGTGGAACAACTGGTTTCTCGAGGCGCATGCTCTTACCAGGATTTGTTCGATTCCTGTATTGCCGACTCAAATACGGGTGAGGTCTCTGATTACTGTCTGACGTTAAGCTGGCCGAATATGGCGCCAGTGCCTATTTCAGAGATTTTCCCTCTGAGCAGCGCGGTTTTCGAAGGCAGTGAATTCCCTGTTCCTCGTATGACGGATAAATATCTTACAACGATGTATGGCGATTGGAAAAAAATACCGTCACCGGATAATCGACATACCCATCTTCCGCTCTTGCTCGACTTTGGAGATGGGGAAGTCTGGACGGCACAGAATTAAGGATATGACATCTATATCAGATGAGGTTATGTGATGAGCTCCTCTATTTGTATTTTCACTCACCATTATCACCCGCAACTTAGTGGAATTGGTAATTTTGTCGATGGTCTCGCTCACGCCTTGACTGCACGCGGCGATAGGGTGGTTATCGTTACTAATGATTCGATGCGCGTGGGAGTCGGTCATTCAGTCGAAAACGGCCTGGAGGTAATTCGTCTTCCTTGCATTCCGTTACTTGATGGAAGACTTCCTCTTCCCAAAAAAACCAGTGATTATTACCGACTCCTGCAAACCCTTGATGATTATGAGTGGAATGGTGTTCTGATAAACACGAGACTTTTCCCTCTCTCGCTCGAAGGGCTGAGGTTTGCTGCGGATCATAGTGCTAAGGCTGTCGTTCTCGACCACGGCTCAGCGTATCTTTCCTTCAATCAGCCACTCCTTGATTTTTTTGTGCGCCGATATGAGGATTGGATTACGGATCGCGTAAAGACGTTTGACCCTGATTTCTATGGGATTTCTTCTAAAAGTGTTGAATGGCTTCAGCACTTTAATATCACTGCAAAGGGCGTCATTTCAAACTCAATCAATGCCTCATTCTATAGGAGTATTTCTTCGGGGAGAGATTTCCGATCTGAATTAGGTATCCCTCAGTCATCTTTGGTTGTAGCTTTTGTCGGGCGGCTTATTCCTGAAAAGGGAATTAATTCAATTATTGAGGCGGCTCGCACAAAAGATATTACCAAGCGTGATATTTGTTTTGTTCTTGCAGGGGATGGTCCGCTGGCTAATGAGGTCAAGGAAGCCTGTTCGTCTAACTTGTTTTGGCTTGGGAGATGTAACACAGAGGATATTTCTTCCTTACTTCAGCAAGCAGATGTGCTTTGTCTTCCAACTCGTTCCGAAGGCTTTTCAACGGTACTTCTTGAAGCTTCAGCCTGCGGAACGCCTGCAGTGGTAACAGATGTGGGCGGGGCACGCGAGCTTATCTTAGATGATAGCTACGGCACAATAATTCGGTCCATGGCATCTGATGAGGTGGTTTCGGCATTATGCAGGCTTTTTGATGATCGAGAGCTGCTTTCTCTTCAGTCTCGAAACTCTAGGGCGCTTGTTGAAAGTCGATATAACTGGGATGCCACTGCTATGGATGTCGAGAAGGCGTTTTGTATTTGCTAAGTGATACTTGGCTGGCTTTTGTTCGGATGAAGTTGATAATCAAGGGCTTTTGTTCGGCTTTTGCGTGAAGTTGGATATAAGTGCCGATTTTGGTATTGTCGATTCCTCCTATTTCATGAATATTTGCTCGCTTGAGCACCGCTGAATATCAAGAAGCACGCCGCTGTTATTGCGCCTGGCTTTGGGGCCGACATGGGTCTCGGCGCCTATTTATTGCTAGCGTCCGGCGTCGCGTCGCTGCTGCATGTTGGCCTCGCCTGTATCAACCCAGATCGCGTTTCTTTAAGCTAGTGCCAAAGATTAAGGCTATCGTTGGGATGGGGGGGATAGTTGGAGCAGTTTTGTCCGATTAGAATGGCGTCGAAGTCTTATGCACCGCGCAATTGGGCGAGAGCCGCAGCGGATTTGTATCTTGCGATGGCAGATGGGGGCTCCAGGTGAACGTCAGCTGTATGCCAGCCGTGCAAACTAAATATCCAAGCTTGAGATGTAACTTCGCGATGGTTAGTCCGGATGCTGTAAACTTTATTCATTACTAGACAGTGCGTTGGACTGTAAGGGTCGCATTTTCTTCGAGCGTCGCTAAGGGCCAACTATTATTTGGAATGGATGAAACTCGATTGTCATTTGCTTTAACAAAAGATTCAAAAGGATATCCGCGTGTTCTGGTAATTATTCCCGCTTATAACGAGCAGGAATGCATTCTCAATACCGTTGCTTCAATTAAGGCTGCTGGATATGACTATGTCGTAATTAACGACGGCTCACAGGATGGGACACTTAGGCTTTGTCGAGAGCATGATGTCAACATATTGGATCTCCCACAGAACCTTGGTATCGGTGGGGCGGTCCAGGCGGGGCATAAGTATGCTCAGAGATTTGGCTATGATATTGACATTCAGGTTGACGGCGATGGCCAACATGATCCTTCTTATATACCTGAGCTTGTTAAGCTGATTGAGGGTGGGGCGAGTCTGGCGATAGGCTCTCGATTCTTGGTCGAGACCGACGGTTTCCAATCAACCTTTATGCGTCGTGTTGGAATCAGGTGGCTCTCTTTTTTGCTTAAGTTGCTTACAGGTAAGGCGGTCACCGATCCCACTTCTGGCTTTAGAGCCTGCAATAAAGACGCCATCGACTTATTCTGCAAGAGCTATCCTGATGATTATCCGGAGCCGGAATCGATAGCTTTGGCTATGAAGCTTGGTCTCCCCGTTATGGAGGCACCTGTAAAGATGAATGAGCGCCAGGGCGGGCGTTCATCCATTGGGCTCCTCTCTTCCGTCTACTACATGATTAAAGTTACGCTTGCTATTGTCCTTGTGTGTTGGATCCATAGGGGAGACCAATAATGAATTATTTTCTAAGGATTGGGGCAGCCATCTTTTTTGGTGGGTTCCTCGTTTATGTTCTTCGACTCGTATCCAAAGGAAAGATGCTTCTTAAGTATTCTTTGCTTTGGATTTTAATGTGCATGGCGGCCTTGCTTTGTGATTTATTCCCTCAGCTTATTTTTTATTGCTCCACGGCTATTGGGTTTGTTAACCCGGCCAATTTCCTCTTCCTGGGTGCAATTGTGCTGTTGCTTGCAATCTCTCTATCCCTTAGCGTTGCGGTGAGCCGTCATGTTTTGGCAATCAAAAGCCTTACACAAAGGATTGCCTTGCTCGAAAAAGAGCTTGAGAATCGGTTGGATTATTATGACTGAGCTTGATACAATTATTTGATTCAGTTTACTTTTAGTTCTTCAATGTTGCTAGTTGAGGAAAGTGGAAATCTGCCTTATACAAACGTTGCTTATACCCTTTGCTGAGGTCTGGATCGGTACCAAATCCGATGATTCTCATCGCGGGTTGCCATTTGCTTGTCAATGGAGGCGATATCCCTGCTCCGGCTGCAACGTTGTTTCAGCTGTTATGTCGTGGTCGAATAGTTTTGTATTAATAATGTAGAACAGATAATAGAATCAGCCGGAGGACTCCATTACAAAAGAGCGTAATTCCATTATCGAGCCATTTAGGTTAATTTCGATGTGGTGTGTAGTTACGCATCATTTTGTAATGCATAATGCAGATGATGTATCGGTTTTTGCTAGCCCTTTAACCCGTTAAATTTATTAGGACGATATCACTGGCCTGGTGGCTGAACTACTACCACACTACCGCTACGCCCCAGTGGGGCTGGGTTTTAAATACGCCTTTGGAATGATATTGCTTTGGCTATCTTGCGGAAAACAATCTCGAAGAAGAGTGGGCTCCTTGACGTAGGTCGCGTCGAGCCAGACGTAGGGCACTGGCGAGCCCTCGAGCGGCCTTCCGTACAGATCCTCGATGCTGTTAGCGCCGGGCGATTTTAGCCGCTAATAGTCA
>NZ_QSFY01000021.1:0-20769 GCF_003467965.1 Collinsella sp. AM42-18AC | reverse complement strand
AGAGCAAACCACCCCTTTTAGGGGTGGTTTTGATTGCACATATGTTGCGTAAATAGCGTTGCAGGCGCCTTCAGCGGACTCGGATTTCGGAAGTATGCGGCAAAATTTGAATAGGCCGAGCACACTGGATATGCCCAAGCTTTGTACCTGCGGTTTTATTGGTGAAAAACCGGGGTGTGCTCGAGGGCTCCGGAATTTGCCGCATACTTCCGAAAACAACGTCTCGGTGGCACCAAAAATTGCCTCCAGAACCCTGAGATAATGAACATATGTAGCCGTTCGCCGCAAATTATCGTCCGTTCATGGAACCTATCTCCAACGAGTTGTAACCATATGGTTTGATGTTGGAAACATATGATTGCCGGCAGGCCATAGGCGACGTTCCCCCTGATATCGGAGGTTCCAGGTATGTTTCACGCTCCGTTAAGCAACTATCGGCTGGGCTAGCATGGGCCGCCGCACTATCTCAATAACCCTTGCAGTGGTCTGCCTGGCTGTGCTCCTGGGCGCTACAGGGCTGTTTGCTATAAGCCGAGAAACGTCCTATATGCAGGAATGCGCTTCCGAAGGGTTTGCCATTGATGGTTTCTATCGGGATGACAAAACGAGTCGGGTAACCCTGGCTTTTCTTGAGGAGGACAACTGTCGATGGCAGCTGGTCGACCAAGACGGAATCTGCACAGACGGGCAGTTTAAGCGTACGGATGACCCCAACATCCTGATATTAAAGAAGGAAAACGGTGAAGAATTCGGTACGGTCCACGTGGCGTACTTGTCACGCCGACGCGATCAGGGCTTGCTCTACCTATTTAGAGATACCAGGGTGACCCGTTTTTATCTGGTGAGTACCGGTCCGGCGTTTACGGTGGGGTCTGGCGATGTCGATGCGGACAGTTGATTCACGGCAATAAAACAGCGAGCGGGGCACGGACATGAATCGCGCCCCGCTTTTTTGCTCGCGGCCTGCGTCGCGTCTGCGCCTCGTTCCGACTCGCGCCTGTGCGCGCATCCATCTCACATCCCGCATCACTTCACGTCAAACTCAACGCGATCGAGTTCGGGCACGTTGAGGTCAATGAGCTTGCGGGCGACGTGACGGTCGTGCGCCCCAAGCGTCTCGCTTGTCGTCACGTGGGCGACAACCTCGCGCTCGACCATGCCTTCCTCGTTCCCTTCGGCAGCCGAGGTCTCGACGGCGACGGTGTAATCCTTAAAGCCTGGCAGCACCGCGGCAAGCTCGCGTGTGGTCTCGGTGACACCGTAGCCGTCCTGCACGCCGGCCTGTGCCGAGCCAATGGAACCCGCCGTCATGATGATGCAGGGGATGGCAAAGATCACCGTGCCCACAATAATGCGGCGGCGCACCTTGCGTGACAGCTCGTCGACCTCGGCATCTTCTTCGGCGGTCACAATGCCGTCGCCGTTGAGGTCGCGCTTGAGCGGCACGCGCAATAGAAGTAGTACGGCTTCGGCCGCGAGCGCGATAAAGACCACGTTGATGCCAAACTCGTAGAGCGCCGAGAGGAACAGCGAACCGCTCGCGATGGCGATGCCATAGCCCGCCGCGCACAGGGGCGGCATGAGCGCGGTTGCCACGGCCACGCCCGCGATAAGCGTGGCGGGTTCCTGGTCGCGTGAGTTGCCTAGGCCGCCTGCAAAGCCGCCGGCGAGCGCGACAGCGAGGTCCCACACGGTGGGCGTCGAGTTGTCGATGATGGCGGCCGTGGTGGTGCCAAGGGGCGAGAGCTTAAAGTACAACGTGGATGTGACCAGGCAAAAGGCCATTTGCAGCGCAAGGCCGGCGACGGCTTCGACGGTAATCTCGCGGTCGAGCGTGGCGATGCCGTATGCCGTGGCAAGGACCGAGCCCATGAGCGGGCAGATGAGCATGGCACCTACAATGGCGATATCCGAGTCGATATCGAGGCCGATGCTCGCGATCAACATGGCAATGATGAGGATGCATAAGTGCGAGCCAGTCAGGCGCGCCCCGTTTACAAAGCGCTTGCGAATCACGTGATAGGGCGCGCGTCCCTCGCGTATGTTGAACGCCTGCTTAAGGAAACGGGTGGCATTCTCCATGGCCTCGCTGTGTGCAGGGCGTATACCGTGACGACGATGATGACGCTCGCGCAGCCGCTTGATCTGTTGTTTGTCGAGTTCCATGCTTACCTCGTTTAGCTTCTGAGCCGCTTCTTGCGTCTGTCGTCTTTACTCTACACCGCGTTAGGCGAGGTGTCAGACAAGGTTTGTTGACCTGGAAGTCAGGACAATCGACATGGCTAAAACGCCGTGAGGATCATAAGAGTCAAATAGACAAAAAAGCGCGGGGCCGGTTTGATTCCGACCCCGCGCTCTGCGCTGGTGCGTTGTTGTTCGGCCTACCCCAGCAGGCTCAGACCAACAGAGACAAACGCCAGGATAACGCCGACGATGGACTCGCCGCCGAGCAGGCCGCTGGCAACGACCAAGCCCTGCTCCTGGAAGGCGGCATCCTTGGCAGCCCTCTCCTCGTCAGAAAGACCGGCGGTGGCGTCGCGGTGGGCGGACCACTTGTCGTAGGCGAGTTTGACGCAGGAGCCCAGGAATGCCGTGAGTGACATGTAGAACGGCAGGTACACGCCCAGGCCGATCATCATGGCCGGAATGCCGAGCCAGTACATGACGATGCCGGCGATAAAGCCGCCTGCGAACCACGGTACGCTCGGGATGCCCGAGACCATGGTGGCGACAACGCTTGCCTGCGCGGCCACAAAGCTCTTGTCGGGGCCGAAGGCGTCCGGACCATAGGCGGTGACGAGCGCGACCATGACGGCGGCGGCGACCAGGGCGCCCACGATGCCGCCGATGGCCTGGCCGACCCACTGTGCGCGCGGGTTGGTGCCCAGCACGGCGCCGGCCTTAAAGTCGTTCATGACGTCGCCCGCAAGGCCGCACGCCACGGCCACGATGCCGGCGATAAAGAACAGTTTGACCTGAGCGAGCTGTGCGAAGGCGGCAACGATGAGCATGACGATGAGGCCAAAGATCTCCATGGGGTCGATGCCCGTCTGGCCGCAGCTCTGCGCGCTCATGATAGTGGTGACAAAGGTGAACAGCGTCACGATGACGGCCGGAACGGGGCCAAGGTCAAGCACGATGGCGATGATCACGGCGATGGCGGCAGCGCCCAGGCCGATGATACCGGCGTCGAGCTTGAGGGAGCCCGAGATGAGCGACTGCTCGTCGGTGTCGGTGGAGCTGTCGGCGGCGAGACCGCGGACGATACCGGCGACCTGCGGCAGGATGTCCTTGAGGACGACGGCGACGCCAAAGCCCATCATGAGGCCCATACCCAGGGACTTGACGATGCCCTGCGCAGTCACAACGTCGAACAGACCGGCAGCGGTGCCGCCCACAATGATGCCAAAGTTGCCCAGCAGGGCGCCGGCAAACCAGAAGGCGACGGGGGCGAAGCCCACGAGGAAGCCGACGGAGAGCAGCATGGGCGAGTTGTAGATGCCAAAGGTCACGCCGGGGATGTTGAGCGTGCATAGCATGCTGGGCACCACGCCCAGGGCGTCGCGAAGCACGCTGTAGATGCCTGCGATGGCCATGGAGCCAAAGAGCTGCTTGCCGGTCTTGCCGCCGGCCTCGGTCGCGCGCAGGGTCTGAGCTGCGGCGTTGCCGGTGGGGAACTCAAGCGCGGCATCCACGATAAAGTGACGGTGAATGAGTGCCGTGGCCAGCAGGCCCAGGATGGTGCCGGCGAGTGCCACGATAAACATGTCGAGCCAGCTGATCTGGTCGGCATAGCCCAGCATCCAGGCGCCCGGGATGGTAAACGCCAGGCCGCCGGCGACCATGGCGCCTGCGGACATGATGGTGTGGGTGACGTTGGCCTCGTTGAGGCTGGCGTTGCCCATGAGCTTCAGGAAGAACAGCGAGATGACGGCAGCGAAAATAATCGGCCAGGGGAGTGCACCCATCTTGAGGGCCGTGTAGGCCGAGCTTGCCGTGATGATCACGCAGCCAAGGACGCCGATGACGACGCCGCGCAGCGTGAGTTGCCCGCGCATCGAAGCGCGGTTCGAGGGATTGCTCATATAAAACTCCTTTGCGTATATCCGCTTCCCCCGGGAGCGCCGCTACGGATACGGCGCGGGAAGTCGGGTTACCAAGGGCCGCTGCGTGAGCTCGCAAACGACCGCGCACCAGTATAGCCGCAAGTTAGTCATTTTGGGATGACTGGTTTAGGTAGGCGATATACTGCTGGGCAGACGAAAGGAGCGCCGACGATGCTTAATGGGTGCGCATATATATTGACGGTCGACGTGGGCAACACGTTCATTCGCTTTGGCCTGTTTGCCGAGGATTCGGCCGCGGCGCAGGAATGTCCGCTTGCAACGTGCGAGATCACCACGCCGTCGAGCATCACAGCAGACGAGGCGCGCATGCGTCTCGTGCAGGTCATGGCCGCGCTGGCGGCCGATGCGGGCATGCCCGGTGCGCTCGTTCCCGCAGCTGCAGTGCTGAGTTGCGTGGTGCCGGCGCTCGAGCGCCCATGGAAGGCGGCGCTTTCCCGTACCTGCACGGGGCGTGTGCTCACCGTGGGACCGGGTCTCAAGACCGGCATGCCCGTACACTACGACGATCCGGCCGAGATCGGCCCCGACCGCATCGCCGACGCCGTGGCGGCCCGTGCCGTCTACGGCTCTCCGTGCATCGTGATCGACCTGGGCACTACGACCAATATTGAGGTCATCGATGCGCGCGGTACCTTTGTCGGCGGCGTCATCGCGCCGGGTCTGGCGCTCGGCGCCCGCTCGCTCTCGGCTGCTGCGGCACGCCTGCCGCAGGTCGAGCCCTCGGCACCCACGCATGTAATCGGCCGTAACACGCGCGAGGCGATGCGCTCGGGCGTGGTTCTGGGCGAGGTGGCCCGCATCGACGGCATGCTCGACATGGTGCTCGCCGAGATGCGCGCGATCAAGGCCGCGGGGGAGGGCGACGTGCCCATCGTCATTACCGGCGACGACGCCGAGGCACTCGCGGCGTTGGTCGGCCACAGCCTGACGGTAGACGACGCGCTGACGCTGCGGGGTCTCGCCGAGCTCTACCACATCAACCAAAAGCCCCGTCGCGTGTAAAAGTGAGGGCGCCGGTGGGACAAACGCCTCCACCTTTCACCTGCTACAATGGGTCAAATTATTGCGATTACGGAGGTGTCTGCCATGTCGGACGATCTTCATCAAACTTCGTCAGGCAAGCGCCTGGACGTCATTAGCTGGGACGAGTTCTTTATGAGCGTGGCCATCGCCGCGCAGCGCCGCAGTAAGGACCCCAACACGCAGGTGGGCGCGTGCATCGCCAGCACCAACCACCGCATCCTTTCGGTGGGCTACAACGGTACGCCCTCGGCGCTCAACGACGACTTTTTCCCGTGGGGCACGAGCGACGACCCGTTGCAGGACAAGCACAACTACGTGGTGCATGCCGAGGCAAACGCCGTGCTCAACTACCGTGGCTCGCTCAAAGATCTTGAGGGTTCCACGGTCTACGTCACGCTGTTCCCGTGCCACGACTGCGCCAAGATTTTGGCGCAGGTGGGCGTGGGCGAGGTTGTCTACCTGGACAACAAGTACGCCGACACCGATGACGGACGCATCAGCCGCCGCATCCTCGACTCCTGCGGCATCAGCTACCGCCAGGTTGTCGTCGATGTTCACATCGGCACCGAGGGGCAGGCTCAGCAGTAGCGCGTGGCAACGCCAGCTGGCGGCAAAACAGCCAAAAGAGACCCGTCCCAAATTGACCGCTCGTGAAAGTCGTGTCCGCACGCATGGCTGGCGCCTAAGCGGGTACATGGCTGTAGTAACATAGCCCCTGTCCGCGGGCGTGCCCGCGTTATTGTGAGAAAGGAGCCCCTGTGGCTGTTAACGAAGAGCTGCTTAAGAAGGTTCTTGAAGAGATTCGCCCCAACCTGCAGGCCGACGGCGGCGATATGGAGTATGTGGGCGTTGACGACGAGGGCGTCGTCAAACTGGAGCTGCAGGGCGCTTGCGCCGGCTGCCCCATGAGCTCGCTGACCCTGTCCATGGGTATTGAGCGCATCCTCAAGGAGCATGTGCCCGGCGTTACCCGCGTGGAGCAGGTCAATGCCTCCGGTGAGACCGACGACCTGTACGACGAGTACGCGCCGTTCTAAGATGCGAAAGCTGCGGACGGCATACTCCGCATAGACGTTACGCCCAAATATGCGGCTGCGAGCGCAAGGCCCGCGGCCGCATTTGTATGTAGGGAGTAGGAGGGTCGACATGCTCAACGACTTCTACCATATGCTTGATCCCGTCGCGATTTCGGCGGGGCCCATCACGATTTACTGGTATGGTCTGGCCTATGTGGTCGGCGCCCTGCTCACGGCGGTCGTCATGTACCGCACGCAGCGTCGCTGGGGCTTTAACATCACGATTGATGACCTGACGAGTGTCGTGGTCGGCGTGGTCTTTGGCCTCATTATCGGTGCGCGCCTGTTCTACGTCATCTTTTACGGCGACGGCTACTACTGGGCACATCCGCTCGAGATCTTTGCCACCAACGAAGGCGGCATGAGCTTCCATGGCGGCTTGGTGGGCGGCATTATCGGCGGCATCATCGTGTGCCGCATGTATAAGCTCGACGCCTGGACCATTGCCGACCTTGCAGTTATCGGTGCTCCGCTGGCGCTGTGCCTGGGACGTTGCGCCAATTTCGTGAACGGTGAGCTGTGGGGCAAGCCGACCGATCTGCCCTGGGGCGTGGTCTTCGGTGGCACCGCGGGCGATATGCCGCGTCATCCCTCCCAGCTCTACGAGGCATTTCTTGAGGGCATCGTGCTCTTTTGCATTCTGCAGGTGCTCAGCCGCAAAAAGCCGCTGCTGCCCCAGGGTACGTTTATGGGCGTGTTCGTGATGGGTTACGGCATCGTCCGCTTCCTCGTCGAGTTCGTGCGCGTGCCCGATGCCCAGCTTGGCTATCTGCTTGGTGGCGTCATCACGATGGGTCAGCTGCTGAGCCTGCCGCTCGTGATCGCCGGCCTGGCGCTCGTCATCTTTGCGCGTCGCCGCAATCGCCCCCAGCGCATCTACCTCGACGCCTAACCACCACATACCACCACAAAGGGGACAGGCACCTTTGTGGTGGTTTGCTGGGCAACGATGACAGAACCGTAACGTTTCCCCAGATAAAACCTGCCAAAATAAACCTGTCCCTTTTTGGCAGGTTTCTAGAAAGGCTCTTTGGACTGTGAAGGATTCCGATCTCTCCACAACGGCTGCGCGCGACGCCGCCCGCATCGTCTGGTTTAAGCGCTACCCCGCCAAGCAGACGCTCATCGCATTTTTGCTCGCGCTGTTGGCGACCACGGCGTTTTCCATCGATCCCGCCCCGGTGTCGAGCAACGCAGTCTTGGCGATTGACCCCAAAGCCTCGGGCATGCTGTACGTGTGCTACGAGGTACTCCTCTCGTTTGCCGGCCATACCGACGCGGTCATGCTGCTTGCGCTTGCCTGCCTGCTCACCTTGCCGTTTCGCTACGTGTTCTTTGGCCGTGGCGACACCTGGCGTCCATCGATCATTCTGCCGTCGCTGTTCTTCGCCATCTGCATGGTGTTCGGTCGCAGCTACGATCTCACCGACTCGGCCGAGATTGTCCTTGGCGACAAAGCTCGCATCATCTGCGCCTGGATTGGCGGCGCGGGCTGGATGCTCCTGGCGATCGTTGCCTTCTACCTTGCCTTTGAGTGTCTAGATTGGCTGAGCTCTCGGCGCATTCCGTTTTCGGAGGCGCACTTTGGCCGCGTATGGCGTGTGGCTCACGCCGTGCTCTCGGTCCATCCCTTTGCCGGGCCCTTCCTGGTGCTTATGGTCGCCTGGGCGCCCACACTCATCGCTTCGCTGCCCGGCCTTTTTATGGGGGACACCGGCGCGCAGATTCGCCAGTGGTTCAACTATCCCAACGGCACGAGCGACTACCTGCGCCTACTCAACCCCAACGTGCTGCTCAACGGACATCACCCCGTGGTGCACACGGCCATTATCGGCTCGTGCGTTCAGCTGGGGCTTTCGCTGTTCAACAGCGCTAACGCGGGCCTCATCATCTATACCTGCGCTCAGTTTGTCATCACGGCTGCCTGCATGGCCTATTCCATCTCGTCGCTGCGCAAACTGGGCGTGAGCCTGCCGGTTCGCGGTGCGATCCTGCTGTTCTTTGCGTTTATGCCGATGTTCTCTAACTACGCGGCCCTGCTCACCAAAGACGTGCTCTTTGCCGACGCGTTTTTGGTGCTGCTGGTACAGACCGTCAAGCTCGTGGCATGTGGCTTGCCCCGTCGTGATGCCAATGTCGAGCGAGCGGGTGAGAAAGCCCCCGTGCTCTTTGCGCGTCACGACTGGCTGTTGCTTGCGCTGGCTGCCATGGGTTCCACGTTTTTGCGCAATGGAGGTCTGGTCTTTCCGTTGGCGGCCTGCGTGATTGCGGCGGCGTTTTGCGCATGGGATGTACATGTCGCTCGCCGTGCGGCTAAGCAGACGGGCACCGCGGTCTCATGCGCCACGCTGCGCTTCCGCTGGGTTGGCGTCCTCGCGGTGCTCGCGCTCTGCCTTGCCTCTAATATGTACTTCACCAAGGTCTTTATGCCGGCGCACGACATCACGCCTGGTTCCAAGCGCGAAATCCTCTCGATTCCGTTCCAACAGACGGCTCGTTTCGTCCAAAAGCACGACGGCCTCAACTCGGGCGTCAACCCTACGGTTAAGGAGGACGGCACTATCGTGGAGGCACCCTGCGACGGTTTGGTGACCGACGTGGAGCGCGTCGTGATCGATCGCGTGCTCAAGTACGAGAACCTGGGCCGCCGCTACAACCCTGACAAGTCCGATGCCGTCAAGAACTGCTTTAACGAGTACGCCTCGCAGGAGGACATCAAGGCCTATTTTGAGGTCTGGGCGCAGATGTTCAAAAAGGATCCCGAGTGCTATATCTCGGCGCTCATCAATAACTATTACGGCTACTTTTATCCGAGTGCCCGCGATGCCTGGGTCTACAGCACGGCGCGTAGTGCCGAGATCATGGCGCGTCCCGACAACCTCAAGTACTTCGACTTCCATCCGGTTGACAGCAACGTGGTGCGCTGGTGTGACCACCTGATCAATCTGTACCGTGTGGCGGTGCAGCGCATCCCGTTTATTTCGCTCACCATGAGCTCGGCCACCTATGTGTGGATCATGATTGCCGTGGTGGTCTACCTGCTGCGTCGTCATTCGTGGCGCGGGCTGGCCATTTGGGTGCCGCTGCTGGGCGTGCTCGCCGTGTGCCTGATTGGCCCGTGCAACGGCTCGACCTACATGCGCTACCTGTATCCGGTCATCGCTTGCATGCCCTTCGCCATCGGTGCCACCGTCACCCGTAGCGACTTCCTCTGGTCCTAACTTGGTGCATTGGGGTCAGGTTGCTTTGCACCAAAGGGTGGCATCATCACGACGCCTTCATTTTGGGGTTTATCTCGCAGGCCAGTAGGTATATCATAACGACGTTTGTTTATATTGCCCGAGCATCTGCGCTGGGCTTTAGGTCGAAACCGATAGGAGACACGTATGTCCGGACACTCTAAGTGGGCCACAACCAAGCATCGTAAGGGCGCGCAGGACGCCAAGCGTTCCGCCCTCTTCTCCAAGCTCAGCCGCAACATCACCGTTGCTGCCCGTCTCGGCGGTGACCCGCTGCCCGAGAACAACGCCAGCCTCGCCGCTGCCGTTGCCAAGGCCAAGGCTCAGTCCATGCCTAAGGACAAGATCAAGTCCGCTATCGACAAGGCTTTTGGTTCGGGTGCCGATGCCGCCGTCTACGAGAACATCGTGTACGAGGGCTATGGTCCCGCCGGTGTCGCCGTCTATGTTGACTGCCTGACCGACAACCGCAACCGTACTGCCGCCGATGTCCGTTCCGCCTTCTCCCACGCTGGTGGCAACCTGGGCACCTCCGGCTCCGTCGCCTTCCAGTTTGAGCGCAAGGGCCAGATTGTCGTCGCCAAGGAGATCCTGGACGAGAACGCCAAGAAGGAGACCATGATCGCCAACGGTGCTGCCGGTGACGAGGATGAGTTCATGATGGCGATCGCCGAGGCCGGTGGCGAGGACTACGAGGACGCCGGCGAGGAGTGGATCGTCTGGACTACTGCCAACGAGGTCATGGCTGTCTCTAAGGCGCTCGAGGAGCAGGGCGTCCAGGTCAAGGGCTCCGAGACCACCATGGTCCCGACCACCCCGACCGAGGTCTCCGGTGCCGACGCCAAGAAGGTTCAGCGCCTCATCGACCGTCTTGAGGAGCTCGACGACGTCCAGGATGTTTACAGCACCATGGACATGACCGACGAGGTCATCGCTGCCCTCGAGGAGGAGTAGCGCCCGCACGGGTTAAGCCGTGCATATCTGGGCATAATGAAGCGAGCATGCAAGCCTCGTGGAATAGATGAGCCGGATCCGCGTGCGTAGAGCACCGGACCCGGCTCTTTTATAATGATGCGAACCGTTTTGCATTTCGAGAGCCGAGATTTGAAGGGAGCGCCGCGTGCGCGTACTCAAACGAGCCCTAGCGATCGTGTACCTTGCCGCTACCATCGTGGCGCTGGGTACGCTTGTCTGCCAGTTTTGGGGGCCGTATACGTATCGCTTTATGTTGCTGATGCGCGACCCCATGCCGCGCATCGTCGTCACGGCGTGCGCCGGCGTCGTGGCGATCGGCGTGCTGGTAAGCTTCTTCCGCCTGATGTTCGCCCGTCGCGAACCGTCCTGCGTGCATCCGGCGGGGGAGCGCAATATCGAGGTTACCCTTGCGGCGCTTTCTTCGTGCGCCAGGGCTGCTGCCGAGCGCGACGACCGCGTGATGGTCGAGCATGTCGAGGCCCGCGTCCAAGGCTCCGACGATTCGCACGTCCGTTTTAAGGTCGAGGCTATCGCGCTTGACGATAAGGACGTGGCATCTCTGGCTACCGCGATGCAGCAGCGCATCGAGGAAGCTTGCGACACCATGCTCGGCACGCCGGGTACGACTACGCGCGTCCGTTTTTTGCCGTCCAAGACTACCGTCCAGACCGTGGAGGTTTCCGGTGAGTGATACCAATCAAGATAAGACCGCTCGTACGCCGCGCTTGACGATTGACCAGAGCGCCACGCCGGCGAGCGAACCTGTTGATTCCAAAGCAGAGGCAACCGAGTTGCAAGACGCGGCAGCCGTGGATTTTGACGAGGCTATGGGTCTCATCAAGGGTACGGGCGCTGCCATCTGGAGCTATGCTGTGCGTCATCCCAACACCACGCTCGGTGCCGTCGCTGGCTTTATCCTCGCCGTGTTGGTGCTCACGCTCGGCCTGTGGGACACGCTCGTCATTGCATTCTTCGTGCTGATCGGCGCTGTGATCGGCCAAATTCGCGACGGCGAGAACGGGATCGTCAACTTCTTCGGCCGTCTGTTTAGCGGTCGCTAATATGTATTCGACTGTCGCATCCGCGGCAGGCATAAGGAGGAACCATGGCTTTTAATACGAAGGTCGATGTAGCCGATACCGAGCTCGAGGCAGACGAGACCGTCGTCGCCGAGGCCGAAGGCGTGACGCTCGAGGACGAGGCGCTTGTCGAGGCCGAATCCGATACGGATGAGGACGACGAGGAAGCAGACGAGTCCGAGGACTCGCTGACCTATTCCAACGGCGTGATCGAGAAGATCGTTGCCATGGCCACTCGCGAGGTTCCGCACGTTCTGGGCATGAAGGGTAACCTCATGCACTTTGTGCAGGAGCAGTTTGGTGCCGAGAATCTGACCAAGGGCGTGACGGTCGAGGTCACCGATGACAATCGCGTGGTCGTCAACATCTCCGTCATCATCGAGTACGGCGCCTATGCGCCCGCGATCTTCGACGATGTCAAGGCACGTGTCACCGAGCGCCTTGCCGCGATGACTGGCCTTGAGGTGGCGGGCGTCAACCTGCGCATCGAGGATGTCATCACCCCCGAGGAGTACGAGCACCGCACCAGCCAGCACGAATAACCTTCCAAAAGGGGACAGGTTTGTTTTGGCAGGTTTTATCTGCGAAAACGTTAAACGGCCGACCGCGCAAGCAAAAGCGTGGCCGGCCGTTTTTATACGTTCCCGATGTAGTCATACCGCTCGTCTAACTGGGGGTTGCAATCCCTACGTTCCGCGTTACTCTAATGGGCGCATTGTTTCCAAATTGTTAACGAGGAGTTGCCGTAATGGCCGACGAGCACGAAACAGAAAGCAAGGCATGGGCGATTGAGGCCGCTGCGGCAGAGGCGGCGTCGCGTGCTGCCGAGGAGGTGCATCGTCCTCCCGTGGTGCCGATGGAGCGCGTGGTCGATCGCGATGTTATCGAGCGGGGCGAGCGCGCTGGTCGCAAGCGCAGCCAGGAGCCGGGCTTTCCGCGCTTTTTTGCCGAGCTCAATTTGGGCCTGATCCTCACGGCCTTTGCCATCGTCGCGTTTAAAACCCCTAATCACTTTGCTTTTGGCGGCACCTCGGGCGTGTCGGTCATTCTGTCCACGCTGTTCCCGACCCTGCCCGTCGGCGTTTTTATGTGGATTATCAATGCGGTCCTGGTCGTTCTGGGCTTTATCTTTTTGGAGCGCAAGGCAATCCTGTGGAGCGTTTTCGCCTCGTTTGCGCTTTCGGCCTACGTCTCGCTGTTTGAGCTCTTCATTCCGACCGATGTCTCTCTGACGGGTGATATGTGGCTCGACCTGTGCTTTGCCGTCATCTTGCCGGCGCTCGGCAGCGCTATTGTCTTTGACATCGGCGCCTCGACGGGTGGCACGGACATTCTTGCCATGATCCTCAAGCGCCGCACCACGCTCGAGATTGGCCGCGCTCTGCTGCTGGTCGATATCGGCATCGTGACCATTGCGGCCTTTTTGTATGGCCCGCGTGTCGGTCTTTATTGCGTGCTTGGCTTGTTTGCCAAGACGCTTGTGGTTGACAAGGCCATCGAGAGCATTCACCTGCGCAAAGTCTGCACGGTCATTTGCTCCGAGCCGCGCAAAGTCGAGGAGTTTATCGTCAAACATCTCAACCGTACGGCGACTATCAGCCGCGGCTACGGTGCCTTTTCGGGCAAGTGCGTGACGGTGATTATGAGCGTGCTGAGTCGTCGCGAGGCCGTGCAGCTGCGTCGCTATGCTCGCGAGATCGATCCGGGTGCCTTTATCACGATCGTCGACAGCTCCGAGATCGTCGGCAAGGGCTTCCGCGGAACGAACTAACGCGGTCGAGCTTATCAAACAATCGAATAGCGCCCTGCGCATTGCAAATGCGTCATGTTGGAGTATTTGTCCCCACATTGGGTGATAATGATGCCAAAGACATCGTTTGCGATCCAGATGATTCGCTCAAGATACGAAGGGATGATCTCGATGTTCTGTTCGCAGTGTGGTGCCCCCATGGGCGACAACGATAAGTTCTGTGGTGCGTGTGGTGCCCCCAATGCCGGTGCCGCAGCCTCTGCCCCTCAGGGTCAGCCCCAGCAGTTTGTTCCGCAACCGCCCGTGGCGAATGCGCCAAAGGGCTGTGTGGCTCAGGCGTTCCAAGATATGACCAAGACTCCGGGTGTGCTTCAGCGTGTATGCCAAATCGCGTTTTTGCCGGCGCTGATTTGCGTTGTGTCGGTGCTCGTGTTGTTTATTCCCGTTATTGGCGGCATTGCGGCTGCCATCGGCTTTTTGGCAGCTTGCATTGCGAGCGTGTGTGGTTCCGGCTTTGGTATTGAGTGGGGTCGCGATCTGTCGCTCAAGGTTGATGACGGTATGGATCGTCCACTCATGCGTTCCACGTCGTTTGGCCTCGGAGTCTTTTCGAGCGTTATCTCGGTCGTGCTCGAGGTTATCGCTGCCATTCCCGTTATCGGTGTAGTGCTTTCGCTGGTGGAGAGCGTGGTAATTGGCGCCGCGGGCTCGTATTCGTATTACGGCTCTTATGCACTCGAGGCAGCGCTGTTCGGCTCGCTTGGCCTGCTTGTCCTGGCTATGATTGCCACGGCGGTCTTGGGGGTCTTCTTTAAGATGTTCGCCGACATTGCCGTGATGCACTTTGCGGTGACCGGTCGTGTCGAGAGCGCGTTTTCGCTCGATAAGGTCTGGGCGGCCTTTAAGCACAACAAGACCAAACTGTTCTGCGCTTCGTTCCTTCCCGAGTTTTTGACGGGCCTGGTCGCCAACGTTGTCACCTGGATCCTGACGTTCGTCTTTGGCACCATTGCCTCTGTCGGTATGTATAGCTACTACTACCGTCCTACGGCTATTGAGGCGCTTGTTACCGGCGGTGGCATCACGCTCGTATTGTTCTTGGTGCTGACGGCGTTTGTCACGGTATTCCTCACGGTCTTTGGCAAGATGCTCAAGCACCGTGCCGTTGGCTATTGGGTCGCGCGCTACGCAAGCGAGTGGGCCGACGAGGACAAGGACGACGTCCTGACTTTTGTGCTGCCGTTTGAGAAGAAGTCTGCTCCGGCTGGTTTTGGCGCCGACGCAGCGCCCGTATCCGATTCCGCTGCGGCGCCGGCGCCTGCGCCCGAGCCCGAGCCCGAGCCCGAGCCCGAGCCCGAGCCTGAGCCCACGCCCGTGCCTGAGCCCGAGCCCGCGCCCATGCCGGAACCGGAGCCCGAGCCTGCGCCTGAGCCCGAGCCTGCGCCAAGCTCCGACGAGGACCCGCAGGACGAGTAACCCTGCCACCTGCCATTTGGGGACGGGGTGGAAACGGTAGAAATAGCGCTTGACAAATAAGCGGGGACGGACGTGCCGAAGCGTCCGCCCCCGCTTTGATATCGCGATGCGGCTATGACTGCGAGATGGTCGTGGATCGACTACTCGTCGTGCTTCTCCTCGCGGCGAGCGGCGGCACGTGCATCATGGATGCCCTTGATGGCGGCATGGCGCGCCGTGCGGGCATCATGGATAGCATCGCGAGCCTCGGCGGTCGTCGCCTTGGCAGAGCGCAACTTGGCGGCCAGATCGGGGTTGGTTTCGGCGACCGCGGTAATCGCGGGGCCGTCGAGCTCCTCTTGCGTGGGCTCGGCCAAAAAGTCGATAGCATACTGGGCGGCCACCATGGAGCCCTTTGCCAGTACGGTCTCGTCAATCTTGTAAAAGCAGGAATGCTGGGCGTACGTGGCGCCAATCTTGGGGTTGCGCGTACCTACAAAGGCGAGCACGCCCGGTACGCGGCGCAGGTACTCCGAAAAATCCTCGCCCGAAAGCGTGCCGCGATAATGGCCTTGGCCGGTGGGACCCAGGCATTTGATTACAGCCTGACGGCAGCGTTCGCTCGAGGCGACCTCGTTTTCGACCTTGTAGTTGGCGATGGTGTAGTCGGTGAGCTCTGCCTCGGCGCCCAGAGCTGCCGCGGTATGCTCCACGATGCGGCGCATAAGCTCCGGCATTTCCTCGTGGGTCGAATCTCCGTAGGTGCGCACCGTGCCGGCGAGGTAGGCCGTGCCGGCGATAACGTTGCGCGCGGTGCCGCCGTGCAGCTCGCCGACGGTGATGACAGCCGGCTCATAGGGGCTGATCTCGCGCGAGACGATGGTCTGCAGGGCATTGACGATCTCGGCGGCCACCATGACGGCGTCGTGGCCGCGTTGGGGCATGGCGCCATGGCACGAGGTGCCGCGGACATCAATGCGGAACCAGTCGGTATTGGCCATGCGCGGACCGGGCTCGCAGCTTACGGTGCCGGCGTCGACCTCGCTCCAGATATGCGCGGCGTAGGCACCATCGACGCCGTCGAGCACGCCCGTGCCGATCATGAGCTTGGCGCCCTGGCCGTTTTCCTCGCTGGGCTGGAAGACGATGCGGACCTCGCCGTGGATGTCATCGGTCATGTGGCGCAGAATCTGTAGCGTGCCGAGCATCATGGCGATATGGCAGTCGTGACCGCAGGCGTGCATGCAGCCCTCGTTGACGCTGGCGAATTCCTCGCCGGTCTGCTCGGTGACGGGCAGGGCGTCGATGTCGGCGCGCAGCAGGATGCGGCGGCGCGGCGTGCCGTCCTCGCGGTAGGCATCGGGCGCGGTACCGCGAAGCGTCGCCACCAGGCCCGTCTTGAGCGGGCGCTCGTAGGGGATATTCATGGCGTCGAGCTGGTTGGCGATGTCGGAAGTCGTGCGCTCCTCGGCAAGGCTCAGCTCCGGGTGCTTATGGAAGTGCCGGCGCTGCTTGATGATGTAGGGTTCAAACTCGGTGGCAATATCTCGGATGGCCGCGGTGACGTCGTCTGCCGCGCGAACCTCGGTTGCCGCCATAATCTGCTGTGCCTTGGTCTTCGTCATGGTCGATTTGCTCCTTGCTGGGTTGATCGCAAAATCGTACAGGCTCTCTCCAGTATGCCACCTGCCGCTAGGGCTGGTAAAGTTGCCGTTTGCCGCTTGGGGTTTTGTTGCAAGGGCGGGGGAGTACACTCGGGGGTGTTGAATTACCTGCCAGAGATGGGGATGCCCATGCAACATATCGATCGGATTATCCGCTCCAAGAACGTCTTTACCGCGCAAGACGGTATCGATACCGCCCGCGAGCTGGCGATCGCCATCGCGGGTGATCGCATCGTCGCAGTCGGCGCGCCCGATGACGTGATTGCCGCCGCACCTGCCACTACGTCGGTGGTCGATTACGGCGAGCAGTTTATCTGCCCCGGTTTCCATGACGCTCACCTGCACTTCTTCCATACCTCGGTCGGTTCCTCGCCGTACATGCTCATGGATATGGGCACGTCAGAGGCGGCGCTGGTGCAGCATGCGCTCGAGTTTTCCCAGGACCTGCCCGACGACGCCTGGGTCGTGACCCAGGGCTGGCGCGATTACCGCTGGGACCCGCCCGAGCATCCCACCAAGGCATCGCTCGATGTGGCCTTCCCCGATCGCCCCTGTGTTATGTATTCGGGCGACGGGCATACCCTGTGGCTCAACAGCCGCGCACTCGAAGCCCTCGGCGTGACACGCGACAGCGAGCCTCCGGCGGGTGGCAGCTACGACAAGGATGCAAATGGCGAGCTCACGGGCATTGCTCACGAGGCTGCGGCCATGCAGCTGCTGCCGCGCTGTCTTGAGTGGCTGGGCGAGGACCGCATCGCGAGCTCGTATGCCGACCAAATGAAACGCATGGCCGAGCAGGGCATTACCTCGATTTGCGACATGTCGCTCATGCCCATGCCGGGCTGCGACTTTATCCGCGACGACGTCTACGACAAGCTTCAGGCGATCGGCAAGCTGGGCATTCGCGCCCATCTGTTTCCCACGCTGCTGGATGACCAATCGCGCTTGGAAGAACTCCAGACCCGCTACGCGAACAACGCGCTGCTCTCGGCGCCAGGTTTTAAACAGTTCTTCGACGGCGTGTCGAGCGAGCATACCGCATACCTCACTGAGCCCTATACCAACCCGCGCTTCCCGGGCGACCAGGGTCGCCTGACGGTTCCTGTCGAGCGCATGCGCAAGCTAGTTCTGGCTGCCGCGGAGCGCGGCCACACCGTGCGCATCCACGTCATCGGCGACGGTGCCATCCATGCCGCGCTTGATATCTTTGAGGAAGCCGCCGACCTGTATGGCCTGCCTAAGCATGGTCACAACACGCTTGAGCACCTGGAGAATTTGCTGCCTCAGGACATCGATCGTCTGCGCAAGCTCAACGTCATTGCCTCGAGCCAGCCTTGCCACATCACGCTCGACCCGGGTGGCCCGGAACGCGACCTGGGCCTGGAACGCAGCCGCATCATGTGGCCGTTCGCGACCTATAAGCAGCGCGGCATCCGCCAAGCCTTCGGTACTGACAGCCCTATCACGCCCGTTACCAGCATGAACGTGCTCTACACGGCTATCACGCGCCAAGACCCCAAAAGCCACTGGCCCGAGGGCGGCTGGTTACCGAGTGAGCGTATCGACGCGGCAACAGCCCTGCGCAACTACACCCTGGGCAGCGCCTATGCAGCGGGCGACGAGCAAAACCTCGGCAGTCTGGAGCCCGGCAAGTACGCCGACCTGGTAGTCCTGGACCAAAACCCACTCACCATCGACCCCCAAGAACTCCAAGCCACCAAAGTCCAAGCCACCTACCTGGCAGGTAACTTAATCTACGAGCGCTAGCCCCATACCCCACCCACAAGGGGCGCGTTTCAGCAACGTGCCCCTTTCTTGTTCGCACCATCCGCATCGCCATTTTGCTGCACTGACTTTTTTGAATGCCGGGCCCGAATTAGTTAACCTGCCTCCCGTGTGGCTCCGGAGGGGCGGGGCATAAGGTTTATCGCGAGTTCCGCACGAGCCGAAGGCCACTTAATGTGGCCTTCGTGCGAGCAGGACTGCCCGAGCAGGAAACCTTATGCCCCGCCCCTCCGGAACCACACGGGGGCCACCGCTAAGTTATCCCCCGGCATTCAGAAAATCTAAGTGCCAAAAAATAAGATTTTTTGACTCCGTGTTGTATAACCCGCCATTCGTGGGTACCATTCAACGCGTACGCAAACAAAAAGGGTTAATTCGCGTGGTATAACCGCGCGGCCCAAAAAGGAGGAGACAAGCATGTCGTCTTTGAAGCCGCTTGCAGATCGTGTTCTGGTCAAGCCCGACGAGGCCGAGCAGAAGACCGCTTCTGGTCTGTACATCGCCAGCAACGCCCAGGAGAAGCCGCAGCGCGGCACCATCGTTGCCGTTGGCGCCGGCAAGGTCAACGACAAGGGTGAGCGCATCCCCATGGACGTCAAGGTTGGCGACGTTGTCATCTACGGTAAGTTCGGTGGCAACGAGGTCAAGGTCGACGGCGAGAAGTATCTGCTGATGCGCGCCGACGACATCTACGCTGTCGTCGAGGCCTAGTCTCGTCAGAATCTCTGATTCGTCTTTGAACGCGCCTGCCGCATAGGACTCGGAAGCGGCGACGCGAGTCACATTTCTTTTGGAGGATTACCTACCATGGCAAAGAACATTACGTTCAACACCGATGCCCGCGCTAAGCTCGCCAAGGGCGTCAACACTCTGGCCGACGCCGTTACCGTCACCATGGGCCCCAAGGGTCGCTACGTTGCGCTGCAGCGCACGTTCGGTGCCCCGACCATCACCAACGACGGCGTTTCCGTCGCCAAGGAGATCGAGCTCGAGGACAACATCGAGAACATGGGCGCCCAGCTGGTGAAGGAGGTCGCCACCAAGACCAACGACACCGTGGGTGACGGCACCACCACCGCAACCCTGCTCGCTCAGGCTATCGTCAACGACGGTCTGCGCAACGTCGCCGCCGGCGCCAACCCGCTGGCCATCCGTCGCGGCATCGACAAGGCCGTTAACGCCGCCGTCGCCGAGATGAAGAAGCAGGCCAAGCCGGTCGAGACCAAGGAGCAGATTGCTTCCGTCGGTACCATCTCCGCTGGTGACCCCGAGGTCGGCGAGAAGATCGCCGAGGCCATGGAGGTCGTGGGCAAGGACGGCGTCATCACCGTCGAGGATTCCCAGACGTTCGACATCACCATCGACACCGTCGAGGGCATGCAGTTCGACAAGGGCTATGTCTCCGCTTACTTCGTCACGGACAACGACCGCATGGAGGCCGTGATGAAGGATCCGTACATCCTCATCACCGACCAGAAGATCTCCAGCGTTCAGGACATCATGCCCGTTCTCGAGGCTGTCCAGCGCGCTGGTCGTGGCCTGCTCATCATCGCTGAGGACATCGACGGCGAGGCTCTGCCTACCCTGGTCCTCAACAAGATCCGTGGCGCCCTCAACGTCTGCGCCGTTAAGGCCCCGGGCTACGGCGATCGCCGCAAGCGCATCCTCGAGGACATCGCCGTCCTCACCGGTGGCCAGGCTGCCCTGGACGAGCTGGGCGTGAAGGTCGCTGACATCACCGCCGATATGCTCGGTACCGCTAAGTCCGTCACCATCTCCAAGGACAACACCGTCGTCGTCGGCGGCGCTGGCTCCAAGGAGGCCATCGACGCCCGTATCGCTCAGATCAAGGGCGAGATGGAGAACACCACCTCTGACTTCGACCGCGAGAAGCTCCAGGAGCGCCTGGCCAAGCTCTCCGGTGGCGTTGCCGTCATCAAGGTCGGCGCTGCTACCGAGTCCGAGCTCAAGGAGATCAAGCACCGCGTCGAGGATGCCCTGCAGGCTACCCGCGCTGCTGTCGAGGAGGGCATCGTCGCCGGCGGCGGCGTCGCCTTCATGGACGCTGCTCCTGCGCTCGATGCTGTCGAAATCGATGACCCCGAGGAGAAGATTGGCGTCGACATCGTCAAGAAGGCTCTGACCGCTCCGGTCGCCACCATCGCCAAGAACGCTGGCTTTGAGGGCGCTGTCGTGGTCGACAAGGTTGCCGAGCTGCCCGCCGGCCAGGGTCTCAACTCTGCCAACGGCGAGTGGGGCGACATGATCGAGATGGGCGTTCTCGACCCCGTCAAGGTCAGCCGCGTCACCCTGCAGAACGCTGCTTCTGTCGCCAGCCTGATCCTCATCACCGAGGCCACCGTCTCCGATGTGCCCAAGAACACTCAGCTTGAGGACGCTATCGCTGCTGCTACCGCTGGTCAGCAGGGCGGCGGTATGTACTAAGGCCGACAAGGTCTAGAACTCCCACCGGGAATCCGGGGGCGTGACGGGGCTTCTCTCCGGAACGTCCTCGGACATGCAAAGAGGCTCCGCATCGCGCTTCGCGCTGCGGAGCCTCTTTGCGTCCTGACGCTCCTATTTGGCAAGGTGTTTT
>NZ_QSFY01000020.1:0-23581 GCF_003467965.1 Collinsella sp. AM42-18AC | reverse complement strand
TTCCCGATGTCCAAGAAATGGGAGGCAGTTCACAGTGCACCTTTGTGGTGGTTTTTACGTTTGAGCGCTCAGTCGGGAGGTTCGATGGTCTATATCCCATTTTGGATCTGCGTCTTTGCCGGTGCGGTGGTTGATGTCCGTGAGCGGCGGTTTCCGAATGCGCTTGCCGGCACGTGTGCCGTGGCGGCGTTTGCAGGCGTTTGGCTCGACAAGGGCGTTAGCACGGCGCTTGACCATGTCGGTCTTGCGGTCATCGTCTGCCTTGCCCTTGTGCTTACTGAGTTGCTCTGGCGTCGTGTTCGCCACGCTCCCGGCATTGGCATGGGGGATGTCAAGGCGCTTTTCGCGCTTTGCACGCTCGACCCTCTGGGCGGCATCGTGGCATTTGCCGTTGCTCTCCTGGTCCTGGCCCTCTCCTGCCTCTTCACAAAATCGCGATCCCTGCCTTTGCTACCGTTTTTGGTGCCGATTTTTGCCATAATCGAGGTCGTGGGCTGCACATTGTAACTGATTGCGCATCCTTCTTAAGGAGCATGCCATGGCAACTAATCAAGAAACGGCCGTTATTAAGGCGCGTATGGATCGCATTCCTGCGGCGTTGTCGCCCGAACTGGTCAAGCGTATCGCTGCCGACCGCGCCTCTGGTGTCGTTAATCCTTATCGATGCGGTGACGACCAGGTCATCCGACGTGTCGATCGGGCCGCAGACAAGGGCACGCTCATGCGTCCGGCATTTATACGCGATACCGAAAAGATTTTGCATCTGCCCGCATACACCCGTTATGCGGGCAAAACGCAAGTCTTTAGTTTCCGTAGCAATGACGATCTGTCACGCCGCGGTTTGCACGTGCAGCTTGTCTCCCGCATTGCGCGCGATATCGGTCGCGCCCTGGGGCTCAATTGCGATCTGATCGAGGCGATTGGCCTGGGTCATGACTTGGGACACACGCCTTTCGGCCATGCCGGCGAGCGCTTCCTCAACGATACCTATCATGAGCGTACGAGGCGTTATTTTTTCCATAACGTGCAGTCGGTCCGCGTGCTCGACGCGCTGTACGGCCGCAACGTGTCACTCCAGACGCTCGACGGCGTTCTGTGCCATAACGGCGAGTACGAGCAGCGTGTGTTTGAGCTCTCGGACATGAGCTCCTTTGACCAGTTCGATCAGACGGTTGAGGACTGTATCGCCACAGGCTATGGCGCTATTGAGCACCTGCGTCCCATGACGCTCGAGGGCTGCGTCGTTCGCATTTCGGACATCCTCGCCTACGTCGGTCGTGACCGTCAGGATGCGATCGCGGCGGGCCTGCTTTCGCCCGACGCTTTTGATGATGACCGGGGCGGTGCCTACAACAGTTGGATCCTCACACACGCCTCCATCGATATCGTGGAACATAGTTACGGTAAACCGCGTATCGAGATGAGCGAGGACCTGTTTGAGGAAATCCGCCGGGCCAAGCGCGAGAACTACGAGAAGATCTACAGCAAGGGCGGCATCGAGGGCGATTCCGAGGCGGAGTTGCGCGAGGCATTCGAAAAACTCTACGACCGTTGCCTGCAGGATATATACGAAGGCGACGAGTCTTCGTATATCTTTAAGCATCATATTTCGCGCATTGAACAGCAGCTTTCCTACTACGATCGCACCTATACCTGGCAGGACGACAAGGATCAAGCGGTGGTGGATTACATCGCGAGCATGACAGACGGCTATTTCTGCGAGCTGACGAGCAAGCTGTTCCCGGGCTTGAAGTTTCCACACCGTACCTATATTAACGAACGGTAGTTCGTATCCTTTCGGTATACTGTTGGTCAACAACGATTTTGATTGATGTACAGGATGGCTATGGACGACCTTTTTTCTGCCTCAACGCGCGAGCGTTCCTTTAAAAATGCCCCGCTCGCGGTGCGCATGCGCCCCAATTCGCTCGACGAGTATGTGGGCCAGCAAAAGGCCGTCGGTAAGGGCTCATGGCTGCGTGCCGCGATTGAGCACGACGTGCTATCGAGTGTGATTCTGTACGGGCCAGCCGGTACGGGCAAGACGACGCTGGCCCACATTATTGCTAACCATACCAAGAGCGAGTTTGTTGAGGTCAGCGCCGTGACGGGCACCGTGAAGGACTTGCGCCGCGTGATTGACGAGGCAAAGACGCGCCTGAATACGTATGACCGCCGCACCATTCTTTTCATCGACGAGATTCATCGCTTCTCTAAGTCGCAGCAGGATGCCTTGCTGCATGCGGTTGAGAACCGCACCGTTATTATGATTGGCGCCACGACGGAGAACCCGTACTTCGAGGTCAACTCGGCACTGTTGTCGCGCGGGCGCGTGGTGGAGCTTGAGCATCTGAAGGATGAGGATATCGCCACGCTTATTGAGCGTGCGCTTGAGGCACCGCAGGGCTTGAATGGAAAATTCTCGGCCGATGGTGATACGGTCAAGACCATTTGTACGCTGGCTGCGGGTGATGCACGCTCGGCCCTGACGACACTCGAGTTGGCGAGCGAGATTGCCGTCACGCGTCCCGATACCGAGGGAACGCCAGCGCCTGCGGCGGGGGAGCGCTATCCCATTACCGTGGATGACGTGAAGATTGCCAATCCGCGCCGTGGGTTTTCGTATGACAAAAATGGTGACATGCACTACGACATTATCAGTGCGTTCATTAAGTCCATGCGCGGCAGCGACCCCGATGCCACCATTTATTGGCTCGCGCGCATGATCGATGCGGGTGAGGATCCTAAGTTTATCGCCCGCCGCATTATGATTCAGGCTTCTGAGGACGTTGGCAACGCCGATCCGCAGGCACTTTTGGTGGCGCATGCTGCCTTTAAATCTGCTGAAGTTATTGGCTATCCTGAATGTCGCATTAACCTGGCACAAGCTGCGCTCTATGTGTGCTTGGCGCCTAAGTCCAATGCGTGCGAGGCCTCGATCGATGCGGCGCTAGCCGATATTCATTCTAGTGGGCTTCGCGAGGTGCCGAGTTATCTGCGCGATCGCCATCGCCCTGGTAGCGATGAATACGGTGTGTATAAGTATCCGCACGATTATCCCGAAGGCTGGGTCGACCAGCGCTATTTGCCCGAAGGCTTAGAACGCGGTGCATTTTGGCAGCCTGCCGGCCGCGGTTGGGAAGAATGGCGCGTAGAGCAAAGCGAACGCGACCGCAGCGGGAATGCACCGAAGTAGCTGCTGATAATTTTGTCCCACGTTGCTGCTCTTGGCATGTTCGGTCCCCTTTGGGGTACCATGGAAAGCGTTTGTATTTCGATTCCTTTGGGAGGCTTGTATGAGTCCCATTCAAATCGCCTTGCTGCTGCTCGCCGTTGCCGGCGTGTGGGCTATCGTTGAGCTTGCGCTCACCCTGCGCAAAACCCGCACCGTTGTCGACTCGCTCGACAAGACGGTAACCGACCTCAATAATACGATTGCCGAGGCGCAGCCCGTGGTGGCAAAGCTTGATTGCGCCGTTGACGAGCTTACGCCGGCACTTGCCCAGATGGAGCCGCTCCTCAAGTCGAGCAAGACTGCCATTGACGCCCTGACGTCCAACCTCGTTGAGGTTGAGGCGGTAGTTCGCGACATCTCCGAGGTCACGGGCAGTATGGCCGAGGCCAGCAATGCCGTATCGAGCGTGACAGATTCTGCGGCTGGCGCCGTGCAGAAGCTCTTCAATAAGGTGAAGGCTCCTGCAGCCGACGCCGATCGTAAGCTAGCCGCTGCCGCCGCCGAGGCCGAGCAGCCTACCGAGCGCGTTCTGATCGGTGAGGCCGAGGACGAGGCCGCCGATGGTGCGGATGCGGCTCAGAAGCCCGCAGCCAAGCCGGCTCAGTATTACACCTATACGCCCGCCGAGTCCTCTGAGGAGTCCTGCGATGAGTAGCGAAGCAACCTGCCCCATTACGCTGAGCGTTGCCGGTGATCCGCGTCTCGCGCGCTTGGTGCGCATGACGGCCGCCAACGTCGGCGCCCTGTGCTCTATGTCCGTCGATCGCATCGAGGATATTCGTATGGCTGCCGAAGAAGCCTTCATCTTTGGCTGCACGGCTGTTGATTCCGACGATATCTCGATCAAATTCGATGTCGACGAATCGCATGTGGGCATGACCTTTACCTTTGGCGACCAGGCGACTGTCGATGAGGATGACCAGGCTGCCGTGTATGCCGAGCTCATTTTGGCGAGTGTGTGCGATTCCTACGAAAAGACTGCGGCGCCCCTGACGCTTTCCCTCGATCTCAAGGCGGATATCTAATATGACCGAACGTTCCCGGAGCGGCAAGACCGCTTGGGACAAGGAGAAAACCCGCGAGCTGTTTCGTCGCTACAAGGAGACCGGTGATCCGGACGCCCGCGAGCAGCTCGTCATGTCCCATATGAACCTGGTAAGGTTCCTTGCCAACAAATTTAAGAATCGCGGTGAGCCGCTCGACGACCTCATGCAGGTCGGCTATCTGGGCCTGCTCAAGGCAATCGACCGCTTTGACCCTGAGCGCGGACTCGAGTTCACCACGTTTGCCACGCCCACCATCTTGGGCGAGATCAAGCGTCACTTCCGTGACAAGGGCTGGAGTGTGCGCGTGCCGCGTCGACTGCAGGAGCTCTCGGCCAAGGTCAACCAGGCTACCGATAAGCTCACCAACGAGCTACAGCGTTCGCCCAAGGTTGAGGAAATCGCCGAATACCTCGACGTGACTGTCGACGAGGTGCTCGAAGCCATGGAATCGTCCTCGGCCTACACCTCGGTGCCCATCGAGGCTCCTGGCGCGTCCGATTCCGACGATGCGCCTTCGATTCTTGACCGCTATGCCGACGAGGACAATGAGCTCGACTTTACCGATGACCGCCTGGTAATCGAGGAAGCCATCCGCGATTTCTCGCCTCGCGAGCGCGAGGTTATCGAGTTGCGCTTCGTAAAGGGCATGACCCAGATCGAGATCGCCAAGAAGCTGGGCATCTCGCAGGTGCAGGTCTCGCGCCTGCTGCGCCGTACCCTTAAGAAGATTCAAGATAAGATCGACCCCGACGGAGTGATGATTCGTTCATGAGTGAGCACCCCCAACAAATCGACCGCACGCTTCGCGATACCCGCATTCTGACGCTGCGCATTTGGGGCGTCGTCGGCTGCATTGTCATCGCTGCCGTAATCTTTAACCTTATGGGCATCCTGGCACCGGTCATCGAGTTTCTCGCTGTCGGTTCCATCATCGCTTTTGTGATGTCTCCGATCACCAACTGGCTCGAGCATCACGGCGTCGGACGTGGCCTCGGTTCGCTCATCGCACTCATTGTGGTTGTTGCCGTGCTCGTCGGCGTCGTCTGCATCCTATCGCCTATTTTGCTCGGTCAAATCATGGAAGTCCTGAGCCGCCTGCCCGAGCAGCTTCGTGTTGCGGGTGGTGATCTCAACGAGATGCTCTCGCACGCTAAGACGCTCAACAACACACCGCTCAAGGAGTATCTGGACGACAATCTTTCTTCGTTGGTTACCGTAGCGTCCAAGTACGTCTCGCAAATCGCTGCTGAGCTCGGCCGCGGTGTGTTTCCGCTCATTACCAACACGGCCTCGCAGCTGTTCGTCATCTTCCTGGGTCTGGTGCTTGCCTACTGGCTTGCCTGCGATTATCCCCGCATGCACCACGAGGTCTGCACCATCATCGGGCAGGAAAAGGAGACCTCGTACCGCTTTATGGTGGCCATCCTTTCGCGTTCGGTCGGCGGCTACATGCGTGGCATGGTCATCACATCGATCTGTGGCGGTTTTCTTGCCTTTATTGGTTTTACGATCATCGGCCATCCGTATGCGGCACTCATGGCCATCTTCACCGGCATTATGCACCTGGTTCCGGTTGTCGGTCCCTGGGTGAGTGCGGCGATCGCCACGGTGCTCGGCTTTATGTTCAGCCCTATGCTGGCGTTATGGACGCTTGTCGTGACCATGGTGGCTCAAAATGTCACCGATAATGTCATTTCGCCTAAGGTCATGCAGAGCTCGGTGCAGGTGCATCCCGTTATGAGCCTGACGGCCCTCGTTATCGGTTCGGCACTCATGGGTCCCATCGGCATGGTTATCGCCATTCCGCTGTGCGCGGCCCTCAAGGGCATCTTCGTCTACTACTTTGAGAACGAGACCGGCCGTCAGCTCGTGGCATACGACGGCGCCGTGTTTAAGGGCACTCCGTATCGCGATACCGAGGGTAACCCGGTCGCCGCCTACGACGCGCTCGGAGACGATACGTTCATCTATGAGTCCGAGCTTATCGGCAACGAGACCGCGCCCGAGGCCCAGGCAATGCCCAAGCCCGAGCTCGATAATCCCTGGATTAAGCTCTCAGGCCTGCAGCCCGACGCGACAGGCTTTTTCAAGAACCCCTTCGCCAAGGATGACGATTCCAATACGGACGACGACACCAAAACCGGCATCGACGGCTCCATGGACGATTCGGATTCCAAATAGGCCCTGTTAGCGTTTCTTGATGTTGTACTTAACAATAAACGCGATCAAAGCGATTGATAAGGGGCCAGCCACATAGAAAAAGATGGCGTCAATTGCGCTTAGGGTGTAATACGCTTTATCGCCAGATGTTACTGCGTACAATGCGTAGCCAAATCTCGGCTGGTTCACATACCAGCTCGAGTAAGCGAAGATTGCTAAAAGGGCTACTGAGGTCAGTGCATTCACGACAAACCGTTTGCTATTCATCGATCGCTCCTTCCGGACGATTCTTATATGAAATTTTACCGAAATCATTTTTTTTCAAAGTATTTGACAGACCTAAATAACGTGCACTTTCGCTGGAGGGTCGCTGTTTGGCGGCCCTCTTTTTTGCACAGGCGCGGTGGGATGGTAATATCGTTACGTTTGAACTGTTTCGATGTGAAACCGAGGAGATTCCCTCTATGAGTGCTGACTACCCGTCAATGACTACGGCCGAGATTCGCTCCAAGTTCCTCAACTTCTTTGAGGAGCGCGGTCTTAAGCTCTATCCTTCTTCGTCCCTCGTCCCCGACGATCCTTCGCTGCTGCTTGCCAACGCCGGCATGAACCAGTTTAAGGAGTACTACCAGGGCAAGAAGACCATGAAAGAGATCGGCGCGATCTCCTGCCAGAAGTGTGTCCGCACCAACGACATCGACTGCATCGGTGAGGACGGCCGTCACCTGTCCTTCTTTGAGATGCTCGGCGACTTCTCCTTTGGCGGCGTCTCCAAGCAGCAGGCCTGCGCTTGGGCCTTTGAGCTCATCACCAAGGAGTTCAAGCTGCCGCTCGACCGCCTGTACTTCACCGTCTTTACCGAAGACGACGAGACCCACGACGTGTGGCGCTCTCTGGGCGTTGCCGAGGATCACATCTCCCGCCTGGGCGAGGACGACAACTTCTGGGCCGCTGGCCCCACCGGCCCCTGCGGTCCGTGCTCCGAGATTTACTTTGACATGGGCGAGGAGGTCGGTTGCGGCAGCCCCGACTGCAAGCCTGGCTGCGACTGCGACCGCTTCCTTGAGTTCTGGAACCTCGTGTTTACCCAGTACGACCGCCAGGAGGACGGCTCCATGCCGGAGCTGCCGCACCGCAACCTCGATACGGGCATGGGTCTGGAGCGCATGGCCGCTATCATGCAGCACAAGACCGCTAACTACGACGGCGATCTGATGCAGCACCTCATCAAGCTCGGTGAGAAGATCAGCGGCAAGACCTATGACGCCGACGATTACTCCGGTGCCAGCCGCTCCCTGCGCATCATCGCCGACCACTCCCGTGCCGTCGACTTTATGATCTCCGACGGCATCCTGCCCGGTAACGAGGGTCGCGAGTACGTCCTGCGCCGCCTGCTCCGTCGTGCCGTGTTCCACGGTCGTCTGCTGGGCATCGAGGGCGCCTTCCTGACCAAGTTTATCGACGAGGTCAACGCTCAGATGGGCGAGGCTTATCCCGAGCTGCTCAAGAACGTCGCGCTCGTTAAGGGCATCGTCGCCTCCGAGGAGGAGCGTTTCTCAACGACGCTCGACAACGGCCGCGTTTACCTGGACGAGGCCCTGGCCGCGCTCGCCGACGGCGCTGTCCTTCCGGGCGATGTTGCCTTTAAGCTTCACGACACCTTTGGTTTCCCCATTGACCTGACTGTCGAGATCGCCGGCACCGCCGGTCACGACGTCGACATGGATGGCTTTACCGCTTGCATGGAGGACCAGAAGGCCCGTGCCCGCGCCAACGCTAAGGGCGATGCCTGGGGTAGCTTTAACGACGTGTGGGTCGAGCTTTCCGACAAGGTTGCCGCGACCGAGTTCGACGGCTATGACAACGACGCCATCGAGGGCGCCAAGGTTGTCGCCATCGTGCGCAACGGCGAGTCCGTCGAGTCCGCTGCTGCCGGCGAGGATGTTGAGGTCGTGCTCGACCGCACCCCGTTCTATGCCGAGATGGGTGGCCAGCAGGGCGATGCCGGCGAGCTTTCCGCCGAGGGCGTTGTTCTGGCCGTTGCCGACACCAAGAACCACAACGGCCTGTATGCTCACGTCGCGCACGTTGCCGAGGGCACGCTGACCGTCGGTGCTACCGTGACCGCCGCGCTCGACGCCGAGCGCCGTGGCTTCCTGCGCCGCAATCACACCGCCACCCACCTTCTCGACGCTGCGCTTAAGCAGGTTCTGGGCGAGCATGTCTCCCAGGCCGGCTCGCTGGTGACGCCCGAGCACCTGCGCTTTGACTTCACGCACTTCGAGGCTCTGTCTTCCGAGCAGCTCAAGGCTGTCGAGGATCTGGTCAACCAGCAGATCTTTGCTTCTAAGCCTGTCGTTACCCGCGTCATGGGCATCGATGAGGCTAAGGCCGCCGGCGCTGTCGCCCTGTTTGGCGAGAAGTACGGCGACGTCGTCCGCGTCGTCTCCGTGGGCGCCGAGGACCAGCCGTTCTCCCGTGAGCTCTGCGGTGGCACCCATGCCGCCAACACCGCCGAGATCGGCCTGTTCAAGATTATTTCCGAGTCCTCCACGGGCTCGAACGTCCGCCGTATCGAGGCCGTGACCTCTAAGGGCGCACTCGACTACATGGCCGACCGCTTGGCACTCGTTGACGCCGCTGCCGCTGCGCTCAAGTGCCGCGCGGACGAGGTTCCCGCCCGTGTGGAGAACCTGCAGGCCGAGCTGCGCGAGACGTCCAATAAGCTTAAGAAGGCTCTGACCGGTGGCTCCTCCGATGCTATCTCCAGCGCCATCGAGGGCGCCGTCGAGCTCGACGGCTACAAGCTCGTCGTCGCTGAGCTCCAGGGTCTTGAGGCAGCCGATTTGCGCAACGTCTGGGATACCGTGCACCAGAAGGTTGCCGGCCCTGTCGCCTGCGTCGTTGCCAGCGTGACCGAGAAGGGCACCCCGGCCCTGCTCGCCGCCGGTTCCGATGACGCCGTGAAGGCCGGTTTCCACGCCGGCAACGTGATCAAGCAGATCGCGGGCCTGGTCGACGGTCGCGGTGGCGGTCGTCCCAACATGGCCCAGGCTGGCGGCAAGAACGCTGCCGGTATCGCCGATGCCCTCGCGGCTGCCAAGACCGCGCTCGGCGCTTAAGTAGTCGCTGTGGTCGCGCTCGCGCTGGACATAGGGGAGACCCGGATTGGCATTGCCGTCTCGAGCCGTGATGGCAAGATGGCAATGCCCGTCAAGGTGCTCCCGGCTGCCGAGGTCACTGGCATGGCCAAGACGCTCCGTTACCTGGTTGAGGACTATGAGCCCGATATCCTGGTAAGCGGACGTCCCTTGACCATGGCCGGTGAGCCCGGCCCCCAGGCCGAGCGCGTTGCCGCCGTTGCGCAAAAGATTGCCCAAGAGCTCGATCTTCCGCTTGAGTTTGAGGATGAGCGCCTGTCCTCGCAAGAGGCAAAGCGTATCCTGCGCGAGCAGGGACTCAACGAAAAGCAGATGAGGGGCAAGATTGACATGATCGCCGCCAGCCTGTTCTTGCAGACGTGGCTCGATCGCAAAAACGAGGAGGTTTCGCATGCCTAGCGCTTCCGATCCGCGCCAGCCGAATCGCCAGGGGCAACCTACGCCACGCCCTGCCCAGCCTGGCCAGCGTCCGGCACAGCCGACCCAGCGCGCAGCTCAGCCTGCTGCGCGCCCGGTGCAGTCCTCCTCCCGTTCGGCCCAACCTGTTCAACGGACGGGTCAGCAGCCTTCTGCTCATTCGGTTCAGCATCCGGCCTCTCACGCGGCTCAGCAGCCCACTGCTCGTACGGCCCAGCCTGCAGGCGGTACCCGCTTTAAGCAGCAGGTACCTACCCAGCGAACGCAGGCCCCGCAATCGCATTCTCATCACGCTCGCGGCACGCATGGCGTTGCTCCGGCGACCCGTTCGAGCTACAACACGCATGCTCGTCGCGGTTCCCAAAAGAAAAGCTCCCCGGTGCCTATGATCATCGGCGTTGTGGTGGCCGTAATCGCGCTTGCTACTATCGCTTTCTTTGTCGTGCCTGCCGTCAAGGGCTTCTTTGCCGGTGAGGATACGAAGGTCACGGCTGGTCAGCAGGTTACGGTGACCATTCCCGACGGTGCTTCGGGCGATGCGATCGCCTCGATTCTCTCCGAGAACCATATCGTCGAAAATCCCAAGGATTACTACGCGGCGGTGAAAAAGCTCAACGCCGATATGTCGCTCAAGCCTGGTACTTATTCGTTCACCACACTCATGGATGCGACCAAGGTTGTTCAGCAGCTCATGGAAGGCCCCAACGCGGGCTCCAATGCGCTGACTATCCCTGAGGGTCTGACAGTCGATCAAGTCGCCGACCGCGTGGCCCAGGCCTACGACAGCATCTCTAAGGAAGACTTCCTCAACCAGGCCAAGGCCTCCAATTACGTGGACGACTATAGCTTCCTTAAGGGTGCCGCCAACGATTCGCTCGAGGGTTTCTTGTTCCCCAAGACCTATTCGTTGGGTGATTCGCCGACGGCCGATGACGTGATTCGCGCCATGCTCGATCAGTTTAAGACTGAGTACAAGTCGCTTGACTTTGCGAGCTGCGAAGCCAAGATCAAGGAGCGCTACGGTGTGGAGATGTCCGACTACGACATCGTTAACTTGGCCTCGATCGTTGAGCGCGAGGGCCTCAACGCCGATCAACGTGCGCACGTGGCCTCGGTCTTCTACAACCGCCTTGCCGGCAAGCTCGACGGTCTGCGCTATCTCAACAGCGATGCGACCATGATGTATGTCACCGGTGGCGAGGTTACCGCCGACGACCTGCAGAGCGATAGCCCGTATAACACCTATAAGCACGAGGGCCTGCCACCCACGCCCATCTGCTCTCCGTCGCTCGAGGCACTCAAGGCCACGCTTGAGCCGACCGACTCCGATGACCTGTATTTCTACATTACGCAGGACGAGGAGTACTTCTCGCAAACCTACGAAGAGCATCAACAGTCTTGGAATTAGCATGAGGATTTTTAGCCCCAAACGATACGTTGCCTCGGTCGATCGCATCGACCTTGATACCCTGTGGGCCGACGGCAAACGCGCCATTCTGCTCGATCGCGATAACACTCTGGTGCCGCGCGACACCGAGCAGGTTCCCACTGCGGTTTCCGCTTGGCTCGACGCCGCCCGCGCCAAAGGCTTTAAGCTGTGCATGGTGTCCAACAACTGGCATCGCGACCAGGTCATGAGCTCTGCACGCGAGCTGGGACTCGAGGCCATTAGCCACGCCATGAAGCCCGCCCCGTTTGCCTTGAAGGCGGGTCTTAAGCGCCTCGGCGCCACGACAGACGAGGCGGTGCTGATCGGCGATCAGCTGTACACGGACGTGTGGAGCGGTAATTTTGCCGGCGTTGACACTATTCTGGTCAAGCCGCAGGCGACCCAGGACCTGTGGTACACGCAGATCTTCCGTATCTTTGAGCGCCGGGCCCTGCGCGACCTTCCCTGCGAGGAATAGGTTTCGCCATGTCTCAGCACATCAAACACGGCTGCGACCATATCTTCTTTATCGGCTTTTTGGGCGCGGGCAAGTCGACGCTTGCGCGCAACGTGGGCACTATGTTCAAGCGTCGATTCGTCGATACCGATCGTTTGGTTGTGCGTCGATGCGGCAAGTCGGTGACCGAGATATTTGAGACCGAGGGCGAGGATCGTTTTCGTGAACTCGAGACCTCGGCACTCCGTTCGCTTCAAAGCGAGCGCAGCCTGCTGGTATCGTGCGGGGGTGGCATCGTCGAGACGCCGGTGAACATTGAGCTGATGCACGAGATGGGTACCTGTGTGTACCTCGAAGGCGACTTTGAGGACTCGTTGCGCCAGATTCGCCGCTCCGATACCCGGCCCGATTTCCGCTCGCCCGAGCACGCTGCGCGCCTGTTTGAGCATCGCCGTCCGCTGTATCGCCGGGCCGCCGATATTACCCTTGATATTCGCAACAAGTCCTTCGAGGACGTTTCCTACCTTTGTGCCGAGATGCTTTTGGAGCGTGGACTGCTATGATTCGCCGTCAACTTATCAATTTCCAAAACCGCAGCGTCGATGTCCGCGTCGGATTGGGCGCGTTCGAGGAGCTGCCGCGCATGTTTGCCTCGGCTGTGGGCAAGCCCAAGCGCGCGATGGTGGTTTGGAACGACGCCACATCCGAGCGATTTGGCGAGGTTGTCGAGCATGCACTGGTTGACGCCGGTTTTGCCGTGTCGCTGCTCGTCCTCGAGGTTTCCCCTGCTGGTGCTACTCTTGCCGATGCCGATACCGTCTTTGGCGCCCTGTCGGCTAACGGCATTACCTGCGACGATCTCGTTGTCGCTGTCGGCGACACGGCGACCTGCTCGGTCGTTTGCTGGTGTGCCAATCAGTGGTGCGGTCGCACCGAGTGCGCCTTGCTGCCGACGACGTTCGACGCCATGCTCACGGTCGCGACGACCATGAAGCCGCTCGTCGCCTCGTCGGCGCATGCGCTTCCCGCTATCGCGTTCCGTCCCGAGCCGGGCTTGGTCGTGTGTGACCTCGACCTTGTACGCGAGGCGGACCCCGAGGATCTCAAGCTCGGCTATGCGGTGCTCGTTGTCACCATGCTTTCGAGCAGCAAGTCCCGCTGGAATCAGTTTACTGAGACCGTCCCCGAGATTCTCTCGGGCGAGGAGGTTGCGCTCGTCAATGCCGTTCAGTGGTCTCAGACTGCCCGCAAGGACGTACTGATGGCCACGAACCCGAGCGCCCGCCATGCGCTCGATTTTGGCAAGACGGGGGAGCGCACCCTGCGCGCCTGCTTGGGCGATGCCGCTTCGCAGGTCCCTGCCTACCAGCTGTCGTCCGAGGGCATGCGCTTTGAGGCGCGCCTCGCCCATGATGCCTGCGACTTCGATATCGATTACGTCTTTGAGGTCGATGACTGCCTGGAGGACTTTGGTATCGAGGAACTTGCCTTCGATCTGGAGCCTGTCGCATATATCGAGGAGTTCCGCAGGCAGCAGTTTGCCCGCTCAAACCGTAGCATGTTGCCGCTGCCCGCGGCACTCGGCGCCATTCGTCTAACGAGCGTTGAGGACGAGGTTCTTGAGCGCCATGTTCACGCCTACTTGGCTTCTCGCAAAGAACTTCTCTAAGATTTATTGACATCCATCGTCTTTCGTATCATGTTGAGGGGCGGGTTTTCAATCGGTTGCGGATCGCATGCGATTCCGTCGTTCGGTTGAGACCCGTCCCGTCTATATAGAGACAACAAGAAAGGAAACTGCATGTCTGAGTTTGCTGCCGGTCCTGCCGGTCGTATCGAGCGTGTCCGTGCCCTGATGGTCGAGCGTGGCTACGATGCCATCGTGGTGCGCGACGAGGCTAACCTTCGTTGGCTCACGGGCGTGAAGGGCGTCTTCGACTACACCTTCGAGTTCCCGCACGCCGCGTTTATTACGGCTGACCAGTGTCTGTTCCACACCGACTCGCGCTACCTCAACAGCTTTGAGGAGAACACGCCCGCCGGCAGCCCCTGGGTCTACGACATGGACGAGGGCACCATTCCCGGCTGGGTCGCCGGCAAGATCGCGGCCAACAAGTGCCGCGTCTGCGCTGTCGAGGATGACATGCAGATTAACTTCTACCAGGGCATTCAGCGCGGCCTGGAGGACCGCTCTGTCGCCTGCATGCTGCCGTTGATGCACGACGACATCCGCAAGATGCGCGCCATCAAGGATGCCGAGGAGATCGAGCTCATGCGCCATGCGCAGTCGATCACCGATGCCGCCTTCCAGCATATGCTCGGCTTTATTAAACCCGGTATGACCGAGAAGCAGGTTCGCAACGAGCTCGAGAACTTTATGTTCGCCAACGGCGCCGACAGCCTGGCCTTCGGTTCCATTGTGGCGAGCGGTCCCAACACCGCCAACCCGCATGCCGTGCCGAGTGACCGTGTCATCGAGAAGGGCGACTTCGTCCTCATGGATTACGGCGCGGGCTACTGCGATTATCGTTCCGACATGACGCGCACTGTCGTGATGGGCGAGCCTACCCAGGAACAGCTCGACCTGTACGCGCTCGTGCGCCGTACGCACGAGGAGTGCGTCGCCGCCATCCATCCGGGCGTCGAGGGCAACGACATTTTCAAGCTTTCCAAGAAGATCATCGGCGATGCCGGTTATGGCGATTACTACAACCATGGCCTGGGCCACGGCGTTGGTATCGACATCCACGAGCTGCCCAACTTTAACCGCAGCAAGAACATCATCGAGGTCGGCTCGGTTGTCACCATGGAGCCCGGCGTCTACCTGCCCGGTGTGGGCGGCGTGCGCCTGGAGGACTACGGCGTGGTCACCGAGAACGGATATGAGCCCTTCACCAAGACCCCGCACGACCTGCACGTCATCGATTGCTAGCCCATTTCGATAGATTTTTGGGGCGGGGCGTCCGGAGCAATTCGGACGCCCCGCGTTCTCTTTTTATGCGCTCGCTGCAGGCGCCGTCTGCAAGTGTATAATTTCGGTCGTATGTAATTTGGACGCTTGTGCGTTCTGCCCATAACAAGAAAGGTCGCTATGCCTACCATTTCTACCGCCGACTTCAAGAACGGCCTCGGTCTCCGCATTAAGGACAAGGTCTACACCATCGTCGAGTTCCAGCATGTCAAGCCGGGCAAGGGTGGCGCTTTTGTGCGCTACAAGACCCGCGACATCAAGAGCGGCCGCGTCGTCGAGAACACCTGCAACGCCGGCACCAAGTTCGAGAGCGTCATGCTCACCACCCGTGAGTTCCAGTACCTCTACAACGATGGCACCGACTACATCTTCATGGACAACGAGTCCTATGAGCAGGTTCCCGTTCCCGACGACATGGTGGGCGAGAACTCCAAGTGGCTGCGCGAGAACGACATTTGCCAGCTGCTCTTCGCCGACGATGAGCTCATGGGCGTGACCCCGCCGATGTTCATCGAGACCACCATCGTCCAGACCGACCCGGGCTTTAAGGGCGACACCGTCCAGGGTTCCACCAAGCCGGCCACGATTGACACCGGCGCTGTCATCCAGGTCCCCATGTACCTCAACGAGGGCGAGGTCATCAAGGTTGACACCCGCGACGGCAAGTTCGTCTCCCGCGTCTAGCAACCAACTCTTCTAGGAGGACTCATGCCCCAGGAAATCAAGATTGACGGCATCGGCATTTCGCCCGATGTTCTGACCGCCATCGTCTCGCGCGCCGTGTCGGATGTCGAGGGCATCGCCTCCGTTGGCGTCAAGGACCTTGCCACCAACCTTGTCTCCATGATGCTCTCGTCCAAGGCCCCGGCTTCCGAGCCGGCGGTCGAGACCGAGGTCGTCGGCGACAAGCTCGCACTCACCGTGCGCGTTGTGGTGTTCTTTGGCTATCCGTTCAAGAAACTCGCCGAGGCCGTTCGCGCTGCCGTGGTCGCTGCCATCGATGCCCAGGTGGGCGTTGAGGTCGAGCGCGTTGACGTTTGCATCGACGGCCTCGTTTTCCCCAAGGAGTAACCTTTGAGCCTTAAGGTTTATCGCGGGCGTACGCTTGCCCGCAGTCAGGCGCTGCAGCTGCTGTTCCAGGCCGAGGCCACGGACAGCCCGCTCGAGCGCGTCCTCGAGGGCGATTTCCTGATCTCGAAGGGCCCCCTCGACCCCTATGCGCTGGAGCTGTGCCGCGGTGCCTACGAGCATATCGATCGCATCGACTGTGCCCTGCGCGCCGTCGCCAAGAACTGGGATCTTATGCGCATGCCCGGCGCCGACCGCAATCTGCTGCGTATCGCCGTCTACGAGATGCGCTTCCTCACCGACGAAGAGGTCTCGGACGCTATCGTGATCAACGAGGCCGTCGAACTTGCCAAGGCCTATGGCACCGACCAGTCCGCGTCGTTCGTCAACGGCGTGCTGGGCAAGATCGCGCGCAGCGAGGAGTTGCCGGGTGAGGACCTGTACCAGGAACTGCTGGCCGAGGATCGCGCTCGCGAGGAGGCCCAGGCTGCTGAGGCTGCCGCCAAGGTCGCTGCCGCTCAGGCTACCGCCGGTGTACTTGCCGAGGATATGGACGCTGCTGAGGCCGTCGAGGCCGACTCCGTCGAGGAGTAGCCATGCCAGAGGGTTCTGTCCGTAACTTTGACGAGATCTCGGACCGTCTGGACCAGATCATCGCTACCGTTCGCTCCAAGGATACGTCCTTGGAGCGTTCACTCGATCTGTTTGACGAAGCGATTGAGCTGGGCTCCCGCGCGGTCGATATGGTCGACAAGTTTGAGCTGACGCCGCGTGAGGCCGATAAGCTCGAACAGGAATACGATGAGGATGCGGCAAACGAATCCCAGGATAGTTAGCCGCATCTCCGGATACGAATGGTTGATGGCATTCATGAAACGCGTGCGTCTTGATGACGAACTGATTTCACAGGGCATCTGCGCCGATCGCGCGGATGCCCTTCGCACTCTTATGGCCGGCCTGGTCTCGAGTGGCGGTGAGCGTTTGACTTCGCCGGGCCTTAAGGTGATCCCGGGCCTGCCGCTGCACGTGAAGGGGCGCATTCCCTATGTTGGCCGCGGTGGTCTTAAGCTCGAAGGCGCGCTTGATGCGTTTGGTATCAATCCGACGGGCCTTGCCTGTCTGGATGTTGGCTGCTCTACCGGCGGCTTTACCGATTGCCTGCTCAAGCGCGGAGCTGCGACCGTTGTCTCGGTGGACGTGGGCCGTGCCCAGTTTGATTGGTCGCTGCGTCAGGACGATCGCGTGACGCTCCACGAACGCACCAACGTGACGCAGCTGCCCGAGCTCGGCTACGGCGGCGCTATCGACCTGGCTGTGTGCGATGTCTCGTTTACCAGCATCGCGAATATAATCGACGCCGTGCTGGCGTGCCTGAAGCCTTCGGGTTCGTTCTGCACGCTCGTAAAGCCCCAGTTTGAGGCGCCGGCTGCGCTGGTGGGCGACGGCGGTATCGTGACCGACCCCGCCGTCCGCCGCGATACGCTCGTGGCGGCGATTGAGCTTTTTGCCGTCAAGGGCCTGTTCCCGCTTGACGTGTGCGTGTCGCCCATCCATGGCGCTAAGGGCAACGTTGAGTTTTTCTTGTACGGCACAAGGTTTGTCCCCGGGGAGCGCGCCGACGATGAGCTGCAATCCCAGGTATCGGTTTTGAGCGAGAAAGCTGCAACGCTATGAAGGTCTTTCTGGTTCCCAATTACTACAAGCAAGAGGCGGTCGAGAGCGGCCTGATGCTCGAGCTTTGGCTGACGCGCCAGGGCTATGAGGTCGCATGGGCTGCCGACCAGCGATCGAAGATTCAAAGCACGCCTGATATTGACGGCTCCGATCTGGTCATTACGCTCGGCGGCGACGGTACGCTGCTGCGCGCTGCCCGCATTCTCAACCATCGCGAGATTCCTATCCTTGGTCTTTCCTATGGTCACCTGGGTTTTTTAACTGCTGCGAGCCCCGAGGAGCGCGACATTCTGCAGGTGGTGAGCGACGCCCTGTCCGGCGAGCTGCACGTGAGCCGCCGCGCCACCATCGCCGCGGATATCGTGTCCGTGCGCGAAGACGGCACGAAGGATGTCGTGCGCACGTTTGCCCTCAACGATATGGCACTTACGCGCGGCCCCCTGTCCGATATGGTTGAGTTTGACATCACGGTGTCCGGCCATCATATCGACCGCCTTCGCGGCGACGGTGTCGTCGTTTCGACGGCGACCGGCTCCACCGGCTACGCGCTTTCCGCCGGCGGTCCCATTGTCAGCCCCGATTACACGGGTATGGTCTGTGTGCCCATCGCCCCGCATACCATTCAGGCTCGCGCTTTTTTGACCTCGCCGAGTGATGTCGTCGAGATCTTTATGTCTGATGATCGCCCGAGCGTGCCGGCGATTGCCATCGACGGACAGTTTATTACCTGCGATGGCACGGTTGAGAGCGTGGCCGTGCGTCGCGGTCCCGGCGATGTGCTGCTGCTGGATTACGGCCCCGAGAGCTTCTACAACTCGGTGAGCCGCGTGTTCTACGGAGTGCGTCATGATCGATGAGCTGCAGGTTTCCAACATTGCACTCATTCGCGAGGCGACGTTGGTTCCGAGTGCGGGCCTGACTGTCCTGACCGGCGAGACCGGCGCCGGTAAGACCGCGCTGCTCTCGGCCCTCAAGCTTATTTTGGGCGAGCGCGCGGATTCGTCGACGGTGCGCGAGGGCGAGGCGCTGGCGAGCGTCGAGGCGCGCCTGTTCGACGGTCCGCACGACACGGAGGGGTTCACCGTACAGCGTAGCCTTTCTGCCGAGGGCCGCAGCCGCGTAAAAATTGACGGCCGCATCGCCAGCGTGCGTGAGCTTTCGGAGCGCGTCGGCGTGATGATGGATCTTTGCGGTCAGCACGAGCACCAGCGCCTCCTCGATCCGGCGCATCATGTTGCCATGGTTGATGCCTGGGCTGGTCGCTCTGCGCTCGAGGCGCTCGACCGTTACCGTGCCTGCTTCAAGGCGTCGCGTGCGGCTGCCAAGGAGGTCCGTCGCGTGGAGGAAGCCTCACGCGCGCAGGGGAGTCGCGTCGAGGAAGCGCGTTTCGCCCTCGAGCGCATCGCCGAGGTCGACCCCAAGCCGGGCGAGTATGAGGAACTCGAGGAACTGCTGCCGCGCTCCGAACATGCCGAGGTACTGGTTGCCACAGCTAACGATGCCCATGCATCGCTTGCCGCCGAAGGTGGAGCGCTCGATGCCGTGAACAGCGCCGTGGCCGAGCTTTCCCGTATGGCTACCGTCGATCGCAAACTGGGCGACATTGCCGATGCGCTTTCGGATGCCTGCATCTCCCTTGAGGATAGCGCGAACGAGCTTCGTGCCTATCGCGATGGCGTCGCCTTCGACCCGCGCGAGCTCGCTCGCATGCGCGAGCGGTATTCCGACCTCAAGGGCCTGCTGCGTCAGTGGGGTCCCACCATGGACGATGTTTTTGCCATGCGCAATCGCTCGCAAGAGCTGCTGTCCCTGGTCGATGATGGCGATGAACAGATCAAAAAGGCGCGTGAGGCACTCGGGAGCGCCGAGCGCGAGCTGTTCGCTGCTGCCAAGGCACTTAAGCGTGCTCGCAATACGGCGGCCCCGCGCTTCTGCCACGAGGTCGGCCGCCAGATGGCGCGCTTGGAGATGGGCGCCGCCGAGCTCGTTTGGGAGTCGCGTGATCTTCCGCGCGCCGAGTGGACGCCGGCGGGTCCTTCGAGCTACGAGCTTTTGTATCGCAGCGGTGCCGGCTTGACGCCGCGACCCCTGCGCCGCATTGCGTCGGGCGGCGAGCTCAGCCGCGTTATGCTGGCGAGCAAGGTGGTCTTGGGTAATGCGGACGGTGTCGATACGCTGGTGTTTGACGAGGTCGATGCCGGTGTCGGCGGCTCCACGGCGCGTGCACTCGCGGGCGTGCTGGCAGATCTCTCCGCTACGCATCAGGTGATTGTCGTAACCCACTTGGCGCAGGTCGCCGTCATGGCCGACAAGCATTATGTTGTCAGCAAGGAATTGGGCGATGTTCCTCAGACGCATTTGGACGAGGTAACCGGCGAAGCGCGTACCGCCGAAATCGCCCGAATGTTGAGCGGTGATCAGTCGGAGGCAAGCTTGGCCCACGCAAAGCAGATGCTCGAAGAAGCTCGAGGCTAAGTCGTATCAGCGGTGTTGGTGGGACAAAATAGACTGAAATTTTGTTCCACTTCGCGTTTTACTCTACGACCTTATCCGGTTGGATGAGCTCCTCGTAGTAGCTGATGTGCTCTCGGGCGTCCTCGATTTCGGGCAGCAGGAAGTTGTAGATGACTTCGATGATCATCGTGGCGCTGATCTTGGAGAACGCAAAGTCACCCGTCGTCAGCAGCGCTTCATGGTTGACGGTATTAAAAGTGTAGTCTGCCAGGCGCGCGAGTGGAGACTTGCTGTCGCTGCTGATGACGACTACGGTGGCACCGCAGTCGCGAGCCGCTTTTGCCATGCGATTCAGTCGGCGCGACTTGCCGGAGTTTGAGATGAGCACGATGACGTCACCCGGGCGCAACGTGAGCGCAAAGCCGATAGATGTCTCGCTAATGGTGCTTGCCATGCAGCGCAGGCCCAGCTGCGAAAACTTAAACGTCGCATCGAGCGCGACCGCGTTCGTATTGCCCACAGCCGCAAACTCAATAACCCCTGCATGCTTAAGGGCATGCACAACAGCCGCCAACGTATCGTGGTCGATCCCGTCGATGGTCGCATTAAGCTCGCTCACCTTAGCAGCCAGGATGTTCTTGAGGCTCTGCTCCATATTGTCGAGCGAGACCTCGTCAGTCAGGCCCTCGTTGCGCTGGCTTTCCAAATCCCTCGCCAACGAAAACTGAAAGCTGCGGAAGCTGCCAAAGCCCAGCTTGCGGCAAAAGCGCGAAACCGTCGCCTCGGACGTTGCGGCGGCTCGTGAGAGCTGGGCGGCCGTCAGGCGCGGCGCCTCGGACTGGTGCTCCAATATATAGTCGACAATGCGCTGCTCGGACTCACTGTATCCCTGGTGGGTACTAATGAGGGAAAGTGCGCTCTTGCTACTATCGGTCATGGATGGCTCCTGGTTGGCATGAAAATCTAACTTGATTTGCAATGCCATAGTATACGGGCATTTTCAATTACAAGATACACCTTGCCGTTTCAAGTGTTGATGGTAAACTTTCACTTACCGTTTACGGTTATGAAAGAACCTTTCACCGGAGAATTGCGCCTTGTCTCTTCTCACGTGGACGGTAGGTTGGTATCTTTCAGTTGTGGAAAAGCGCGCAAGGATGCGCGTGTAGGGGAGCGCCTGCGGGCGCAGTACTCAAGAAGGAGGGACACATGGCTAAGTTTGACATCATCGCCGCTACCGGTTGCCCGACCGGCATCGCGCACACCTTCATGGCGAAGGAGGCGCTGGAGAAGGCAGCTGCCGAGCGAGGTCTGACCATTAAGGTCGAGACCCATGGCCAGGTCGGTGTCGAGAACGAGCTCACCAAGAGCGAGATCTCCGGTGCCAAGGCCGTCGTCGTCGCAGCCGATAAGGATGTCCAGGCGGAGCGTTTCGCCGGCAAGCGCATGGTTTCCGTTGGTGTTTCCAAGGCCCTGTCCGTTGAGGCAGCCGGTAAGCTGATCGACCGCGCGCTCGCCGCCAAGGGTGACGACTCGGTTGCGGCTGCTGCCGATGTCGAGGATGAGGTCGAGGAGAAGGAGTCCATCGGCCACATCATCTACAAGCACCTCATGAACGGCGTCAGCCACATGCTGGTCTTCGTCGTCGCCGGTGGTGTCCTGACCGCCGTTTCGTTCCTGTGGGGCATCACGTCCTTCGATTCGACGGCGTCTGACTACAACAGCTTTGCCGCTATGCTCAAGATCATCGGCGGCATCGCCATGAACCTCATGGTTCCCGTGCTTTCCGCCTACATCGCCGAGTCTATCGGCAAGCGCCCGGCACTCGTCCCCGGCTTTGTTGCCGGTATGATCGCCATCCAGGGTCTGCCCGTTAACGCCGAGACCGGTATGATCGACGCCGGCGGCGCCGGCGTGGGCTTCGGTTTCCTGGGCGGCATCGTCGGCGGCTTCCTCGCTGGCTATGTCATCCTGCTGCTCGAGAAGGTCTTCTCCAAGCTGCCCAAGAATCTGGACGGCCTCAAGGCTATCTTCCTGTACCCGCTGTTCTCGACCGCCATCGTCGGCCTGGTCATGCTCGGCATCTCCGGCCCCATGGCTGCCATCAACACCGCCATGATGGACTTCCTCAAGGGTCTGTCTGCCTCTGGCGCCATTGTCCTGGGCCTTGCCATCGGCTGCATGTGCGCCGTTGACATGGGCGGCCCGGTCAACAAGGCTGCTTACGTCACCGGTACCGCTATGCTCACCGAGGCCCTGGCCGCCGGTGTCGGCACCGACACCTACAACTTCGGCACCAACTTCATGGCTGCCGTCTCCGCCGCCTGCATCGTTCCGCCGCTGATCACCACCTTCGCCGTCGTCGTCGGCAAGAAGTACTTCAGCCAGGAGGATCATGACGCCGGTATCGTCAACCTCATCCTTGGTTGCACCCACATCACCGAGGGCGCCATTCCGTTCATGACCAAGAACATCTGGCCCGTCATGCCCATCATGATGCTTGGCTCCTCCATCGCCTCGATCCTGACCATTATGTTCAACGTTCACGATCCGGCGCCCCACGGCGGCTTCCTGGTCCTGCCCGTTGTCGAGAACGGTCCGCTGTGGGTCCTCGCGATCCTCATCGGTGCTGTGGTCGGCGGCATCCTGTTCGTGGCCTTCAAGAAGTACGACTTCGAGAAGAATCAGAAGGCCGCTCCTGCAGCCAAGCCGGTTGAGGCCCCCAAGGCCGCTGCCGTCGAGGCCCCTAAGGCCGAGGCTGCCGACTTCGTGAAGGTCGAGAATGTCTTTGTCGCCGAGGACTTCGCTTCTCGTGACGAGGCTCTGAGCTTCGTTTCCAACCAGGCTGTCAAGGCCGGTATCGCCAGCGACGCCGACGCCGTGATGAACGCCTTCCTGGCCCGCGAGTCCGAGGGCACCACGGGCATGATGGAGGGCTTCGCCATTCCGCACGCCAAGTCCGACGCCATTACCGAGGCTGCCGTCATCGTCGTCAAGGACGAGTCCGGCGTGACCGGTTGGGATACCATGGACGGCGCTCCCGTCAACGTGGCCATCGCTCTGCTCATTCCTGGTGCACAGGCTGGCACCACGCACCTCAAGATCTTGTCCAAGGTCGCCGAGGCGCTCATGGACGAGGACTTCCGTGCCACCGTCAAGGGTTCCACCGACGCCGCCGAGATCGCCAAGACGATCAATGCCCGCCTGGTCTAATCCCACAGTACGCGAATAACATCGCCCCCTGTAACAAAGGCGAGGACTCCACCAGGAGCCCCCGCCTTTTTCTATGCCCTCCCATAAGTTGCGGTGAAATGGGGACTGTTTAAACGATTCAACCCCAAATTCAGTCCCTATTTCACCACAACTTACAAAAGGGCATAGAGTGGGCTGCCTATCGAGTCTTTGTCGCGAACAAGTCATCAGCCAGAATTCCGTTCGCACGATATTACTTTGGACCGACCGAGTTTCCGCAGTTTGCTCGCCCCGGACCCCGCGCGCGGGGGCCATGA